>JAZSIK010000068.1:0-10212 GCA_045533775.1 Eubacteriales bacterium | reverse complement strand
GCCTCGAAGAACATATGCTCGGTACGGCAAAGGCCGATACCCTCTGCGCCAGGCTCACGAGCCTTCTTCGCATCAGCGGGAGTATCTGCGTTGGTTCTAACCTTAAGGGTTCTGAACTCGTCAGCCCTGTCCATAATAGTGCCGAACTTGCCCGAAATCTCTGCGTCAACGGTAGGAATAAGACCGTCGTAGATGTTACCGGTAGAGCCGTCGATGGAGATGCAGTCGCCCTCGTGATAGGTCTTATCGTACAGATAGAACTAGTAGTTCTCCTCGTCCATAGCGATGTCGCCGCATCCGGAAACGCAGCACTTACCCATACCACGAGCAACAACTGCTGCGTGAGAGGTCATACCGCCACGAATGGTAAGGATACCCTGAGAAGCCTACATACCGGTGATATCCTCGGGAGAGGTCTCAAGTCTAACAAGAACAACCTTCTTGCCTGCCTCGTTCCAAGCCTCAGCATCCTCAGCAGAGAATACAACCTGGCCGCAAGCAGCGCCGGGAGATGCACCAAGACCGCGACCCATAGGAGTAGCAGCCTTAAGAGCCTTAGCGTCAAACTGGGGGTGAAGGAGAGTGTCAAGGTTTCTGGGGTCAATCATAAGAACTGCCTCTTCCTTGGTCTTGTGACCCTCAGCAACGAGGTCAACAGCGATCTGGAGAGCAGCGGGAGCGGTTCTCTTACCGTTTCTGGTCTGGAGCATGTAGAGCTTCTCGTTCTCAACGGTGAACTCCATGTCCTGCATATCGTGGTAGTGGTTCTCAAGGATCTCGCAAACCTTTACGAACTCAGCGTAAGCTGCGGGGAACTTGTTAGCCATCTCCTGAATGGGCATAGGAGTACGAACGCCTGCAACAACGTCCTCACCCTGTGCGTTGGTAAGGAACTCACCCATGAGCTTCTTCTCACCGGTAGAGGGGTCACGAGTGAACGCAACACCGGTACCGCAGTTCTCACCCATGTTACCGAATGCCATTGCCTGTACGTTTACAGCAGTACCCCAGCTGTAGGGGATGTCGTTGTCACGACGGTAAACGTTTGCTCTGGGGTTGTCCCAAGAACGGAATACGGCCTTAACTGCGCCGATAAGCTGCTCCTTGGGATCGGTGGGGAAGTCCTGACCGATCTTAGCCTTGTACTCAGCCTTGAACTGATTTGCAAGCTCCTTAAGATCGTCAGCGGTAAGTTCAACGTCAAGCTTAACGCCCTTTTCTTCCTTCATCTTATCAATAAGCTCTTCAAAGTACTTCTTGCCGACTTCCATAACAACGTCGGAGTACATCTGAATGAATCTTCTGTAGCAGTCATAAGCCCAACGGGGATTGCCGGACTTCTTAGCCATTACCTCAACAACCTCTTCGTTAAGACCGAGGTTAAGAATGGTGTCCATCATACCGGGCATAGATGCTCTAGCACCGGAACGAACAGAAACGAGAAGGGGATTCTCAAGGTCACCGAACTTCTTGCCGGTAACGCCCTCCATCTTTACAATGTACTCCATGATTTCAGCCATGATCTCGTCATTGATCTGACGGCCGTCCTCATAGTACTGGGTGCAGGCTTCGGTAGAAATAGTGAAGCCCTGGGGAACAGGAAGACCGATGTTGGTCATCTCTGCGAGGTTAGCTCCCTTACCGCCAAGGATCTCACGCATGTTAGCGTTACCCTCGGAGAAGAGATAGCAATACTTCTTTGCCATTTTTAGTTTCCTCCAAATATAATGTATTTTTTGATTAACAAATTAAGTGACGCTGTAAAATAACTCGTTTAGCTCGGCGTCATAACCAATGTATTATAACATAAATATTTTATAATTTCTACATATAACCAAAAAAATCTGACAAAAAAATGATAAAGTTTACAATTTGTTAACAATTACAAGTCACAAAAACCTCATAACGAATAAAAAGCTGTTGATTTTTTCTTTACATCAAGGTATAATATATTCATCTATGGTAAATGAGAGGTTGATTATGGAATCGTTAAAGAAAAAATACGGCTTATTTACAGCCGTTTGTATGGTAGTCGGCATTGTTATCGGCTCGGGCATTTTCTTTAAGGCAAAGGATGTGCTTTCTGCGGCGGGCGGCAACTCGCTTCACACTATTCTCGCCTGGATAATCTCCGGTCTGATCATGGTCGTTATCGCCACCACCTTCGCCGTTATGGCAACCAAATATGAGAAGGTCAACGGCGCCGTTGACTACGCTGAGGCAATGTGTGGCAGGGGCTATGCCTACTATGTGGGCTGGTTTATGTCTATTATCTATTATCCCGCCATGACCTCTGTTCTGGCGTGGGTCACCGCCAGATACACCCTCGTCGCCTGCGGCTATATTGAGGCACCTCTGTTCTACATTAATGAGGCAGGTGAGCTTGTGCATACTCTTCAGAGCTCGCTTAGTAGCCCCGAGTGTATTACCCTCGCTCTCTTCTACCTGATCCTTGCCTACTTTATTAATACTATCGCACCACGCGTGGCAGGAAAGTTCCAGATTTCTTCTACAATAGTAAAGCTTATTCCCATCGCTTTTATTGCCATAGTCGGCACAGTGATCGGACTTGTAAACGGTAGCCTTGAATCCAACTTCACCTCTTCCATCTCGTCTGCAGGGGCGGGCGCGGGCAATACAGGTCTTTTCCCCGCAATCTGCAGTACTATCTTCGCCTACGAGGGCTGGATTGTTGCCACCTCTATTAACACAGAGCTGAAGGATTCAAAGAAAAATCTGCCCCTTGCTCTCTGCATCGGTACGCTTATCATTGTAGCAGCCTATACCCTCTTTAATGTGGGTATTCTCGGACTTGCGGATGCGGACGCGGTTACAAGCGGCGGTACGTCGGTTGCCTTTGCAAACTTTGGCACGGTCGGTGCTGCGATTATCAATGTTCTCATAGTCATCTCCTGTATGGGTACGCTTAACGGACTTATGATGGGCTGCACGCGAGGTCTATATTCTCTCGCCGCCCGCGGAGAGGGATTTGCACCCGAAACTATTTCTCAGGTTGATAAGAAGACAAATATGCCGCACAACTCCTCTATCGTGGCCCTCTTTGCCTGTGCTGTGTGGTTTGTGTACTTCTTCCTCCTTGGCGCAAAATTGTTTACCTACTCGCCCTGGGGACAGACTATGGAAAAATATAGCTTTGACTCCTCCGAGCTGCCCATAATCACCCTTTACGCTCTCTATACTCCCATCCTGATCGCTATGATGATAAAGGAAAAGGATATCCACCCCGTAAAGCGCTTTGTTCTCCCCATAGCCTCTCTCCTTGGCATAGCGGTTATCATCACCGCCTGCATTATTAAGCACGGTACAGATATTATCTGGTATCTCATTGTTTTTGCCGCAATAATGCTGGCAGGAATGCTTACAGAACTCTATAACAAGAGAAAAAAACAGGGCATAGCGGTAAAAGAAGAATAAAACAAAGAAAAAACGCAGACCGACAAGGTCTGCGTTTTTTAATAAACTACCGCAAAACATATAGATTGAGATCCGGTCGCCTGCGGAATATAGAAATCAGGATTATTTCCTGTGAAAGCTTCCTTGACTCGCCAATCACCCCGTCGGTTGCAACGGCATAGCGGGGGCGCCTTGCGCGTTCGTTATTCCTCAAAAGGTGTCACTAACCGATATTTATCTGATTTTCTGATACGCCAGTCGCTCCGATCCGTCAGCGAGATAGATAATTCCGCAGTATTCAAAGCCGCATCTTAAGAGGCATTTTTGCATCGGTATATTGTCCCTGTGGGTGTCAATTCTGATGTTGGGAAATCGCTTAAAGCACTCATCAAAGCAAAAGTCAATGATCCCCCGACCGTGATACCTTACCGCTATCCTGTGAATGACAGAGTAGGGAGCATCCGATAGCCACTCACCCTCGTATATTCTGTGGTAGGTGCTGTCGTCGGCATCCTGCTCGTAGTAGAATGTAGCAACGATCTCGCCCCCGTCCTCACAGATGTAGCTCGCCCCACGCTCAATCCCCGCCAGAATGTCACTCTCATTGGGGTACGTGCCGCTCCACTGGTTGGGGTTGCCGCTCTCGCGCATAAATCTGCGCGCCTCCTCGTATATCTCAGCCGCCGCCCGAACGTCGGCCTCCGTCGCAACTCTTATTATCATATCATTTCTCCTTTTCTTTTGCCTCTCTCTTGGGAAATCCGCCGTAGGGGCGAGCATTGCTCGTCCGCCGGATGAGGTACACCCCTCCTTTGTTTAGCCTTCCCCTTGGGGAAGGTGGCAGGGCTTTGCCCTGACGGATGAGGTATCCGTAGGGGCGAGCATTGCTCGTCCGCCGGATGAGGTAATAGTTAATGTCAATCGGTTTTACCACCTCATCCGACCTTTTCGGATAAATCCTCAAAGCCCACCTTCCCCAGGGGGGGAAGGCTAATTCTGCGTTCTGCATTTCGTATTCCGTATTTCGCATCAGGCGAGCATTTCTCGTCCGCCAAACGGGGTACACGTAGGGGCGAGCATTGCTCGTCCGCCCCATGAGGTACACCCCTCCTTGCATTTTTTATCCCTTTGTGCTATAATCAAATCATCAAAACCACGGAGAACACCCGAAAAATGAAAAAATATTCCCGCGTATACATAGAAATTACAAATATTTGTAACCGTAATTGCTCCTTCTGCCCGGGCACGACCCGCCCACCGCGCAGAATGACTATGACCGAGTTTTCAAGTATAGCTCAGTCATTGGTCGGCATCACAGATTACCTCTATATGCACGTTATGGGCGAGCCTCTGACTCATCCCGACCTGCCGGAGTTTATCCGATATGCCACATCCCTTGGCTTTAAGTGCGCCGTTACTACCAACGGCACTCTCATCAAAAAGCGCGCCGAGGAGCTGATCTCCGCCGGCGTCTATAAGGTAAATCTCTCTGTCCACAGCTTTGAAGATGGAGATGACACATCCTACATTTCCTACATATCCGACCTTTGTGATTTTGCCCACAGGGCAAGCGGGGCAGGGGTGCTGACCGTTCTCCGCCTATGGAACAGGGGGCACGACGGCGGCAGAAATGACAGGACCCTCAGCCTTATCCGTGACCGCCTTGACGGAGAGTGGAAATGGGGCAGCCGCGGCGCCCGTATCAGACATAAGCTCCATCTTGAATACGGCGACCGCTTTGATTGGCCGGATATGGAGGCGGAGAATATGGGTACGGGGGTATTCTGCTACGGTCTCGGTGACCACTTCGGCATACTGGTAGACGGCAGCGTTGTCCCCTGTTGCCTTGACCGAGAGGGAGATATTACACTCGGTAATATCCACAAGACATCTATCCAAGATATACTCGCATCAGACAGAGCCGAGGCTATTCGCTTGGGCTTTGCCAACAGATGCGCCAAAGAGCAGCTCTGTCAAAGATGCGGTTATGCCCGTAGATTTGGCTGATTATGTCAATTACTGTTTACATAATCTTGATTTCTGACCATTATTTTATCTAATTTATCAAAATATGCATTCCAATCCCGACGGCTGAAATACTCGCCTCCACTCCGCATGTGACAGGATATATTCGGCTCAGAGAACCTATGCATAATTTCTTTTCTGTATTCCGATTTGGCACACGCTCCACCAAGTGAAGAACCGAGCAGCATATCCTTTTCCGAACACATTTTCAGCAGGCAGGACAGAGGACACTCGCTCGGTTTTTCTGCATACATAGGGCAGAAAAGGTAGGGCATCTCACAGGCGAGGGAGCTATATCCATCGCCAAAGGGAGCAAAAGGATCGTTCGCAATAACATATCTGATCCGCTCATTGCTTGCCGCACAGAGCATTCCGCTGATTGCCCCGAGCCCGTGACCCGCTATGATCATATTTTCTGTGTCAACACAGCCAAGACTGGCTACATACTCCACCAGCCTTGCCGCCGCCCACGCCCACAGCATAAGCTTGCCCGCGGCGTTTTTCTTTCTTCGTGAGCGGGCTATTTTACCGGCAATACCACTCTTGAAATCACCGTTAGCCTCCGTCACCCGTCCAAGATTTAAGCTGAACAGCGCATATCCGCGGTCAAGTATTTCCTCAGCGGGCAGATATCTGTTCGGCATTCCTTGCTCAAACCCGAGATAAATGATAACAGGCGCCACCTGTCCCACAGGGATAACCTCGGTGTATGGCAGTCTTATCTCGCCGCATTCATACTCAAGAATCAGCTCGCCGTCTGACAGTATTCCGTCTCCGGCAGCAAAGCTCGGATCCTCGCTGATCCGCTCTGCCGACAGATGCAGAGGTCGCTTGGGCATCTCGCCAAAGATGTCCCGCGCTTTATCAAAAAACGCATTTTTTGACATATGTATCTTCTTTCTTTGTTAAATGATAATAAATTATATACCAAACGATCCTCTTTGTCAACCTTGTCGCCGGTGAATAAACTAAATAGGGGTGAAAATATGATTGTGAGAAGGCTTGATAAAAATATTCTGTCGGTAGACCTTGCGGTTTATGAGTTGGTTTGGGGATTTGGAGCTATACGAGTCTGTCTTACCCACGATGCCTCGCTTTTTTCCTGTTCTGCGCTCCGCCTGCTGCTTTTGTCCGACAAAGGGGAAAATGTTTTATTCTCCTGCGCCCTCTCCAAGAGAGGAGTCAGACTTATCACCCCAAGCGGCGATATATATGAGAGCTTTCCTCTTGACTAATCGGGCACTCTGTGATACAATAATGAAAGAAAAAAGGAAAGGAGTATAGACTATGGCTTTTGACGCTTGTATGATGCGCGCCATACTGTCGGAGTTTTCTGCGGAGTTTCCCGAGGCAAAGATAGAGAAGGTGCTACAGCCGAGAAACGACGAGATTGATATGATCATCCACCACGGCAAACAAAATCGCCGCCTCGTCTTTAACGTGGGACCGAACGCCCCAAGGCTTCAGCTGTCGGACAAGCAGAAGGAAAATCCTCTGAAGGCGCCTATGTTCTGTATGCTCCTGCGTAAGTATTTCCTCGGCGCTCGCATCACCTCGGTGTGTCAGCCCGGCTTTGACAGAATTGCCGAGTTCAACGTCTCCTGCTATGACGAGATGGGCTTTGCCACCGAGAAGATAATCGTCTGCGAGATAATGGGCAAGTATGCCAACCTGATAATTCTTGACGATCAGCGAAAGATACTTGCCGCCCTGAAGGTCATTGACTTTGCTTCAAGCTCTGTCCGCCAGGTTCTCCCGGGACTCAAATATCAGATTCCCGCAATGGCGGATAAGATAGTTCCTCTTAATATTAATAAGGAAATATTTTATTCAAAGCTCTCTGCCTTTCCTCCCGAGCGCACGGGTGAGAAGTTTATTACATCCACCTACTCGGGTATCGCAACGCAGATAGCCCGCGAGCTTGTCTATCGCGCATCGGGTCACACCGATACTCCCGTTTGTAATATAGACAAGGATCGCTTCTGGTCGGTGTTTTCCCAGTGGCAGCAGCTGCTTATTGAAGAGAAATACACTCCCACGGTTGTCTTTGACAGAGAGGGCAAGCCCACCGACTATTCCTATATGGATATCACCTACTTGGGTGATGACGTGGATAAGCGAACCTATGATAGCCTCGGGGTGATGCTGGACAGCTATTTTGAGGAGAAGGATCGCCTTGAGCATATCCACCAGCGCGCGAGGGATATTACCACTCTGCTGAACAATGCCGAAGCGCGCACCGAGAGAAAGCTGGGCATTCAGCGCCAGGCTCTCCTTGACGCTCAGCGCGGTGAGGAGTATAAGCGTGACGCGGATCTCATCACTGCAAATCTTTATCGCCTTGAGCGAGGCATGAGCTCTTTCAAGACGGTAAATTACTATGATGAAAGCTGCCCTGAGATAGAGATAAAGCTTGACCCCAGGCTCTCTCCCTCGCAGAACGCGCAGAAAATGTATAAGCTCTATAATAAGTGCAAGACGGCAAAGACAGTTCTCGCCGAGCAGATAAAGATATGGGAGAGCGAGCTGAGGTATCTTGACAGCGTTCGCCAGTTTCTTTCGCGTGCCGAGACCGAGCAGGATGTTATAGAGATCCGCGATGAGCTTTATCGCTCGGGCTATGCTTCGCGTCTGCGCGGCTATGTCCCTCCGAAAAGGATCACATCCTCCCCCCGCAGATTTGTGACAAGCGGCGGATATGAGCTGCTTGTGGGCAGAAATAATCTGCAGAACGATAATCTCACCTTTAAGGTGGCAGGGAAGGGTGACCTCTGGTTTCATACCAAGGATATACCCGGCTCCCACGTGATTTTGCTTTGCGACGGTGAGGAGCCCTCCGAGCAGGATTATACCGAGGCGGCAAGCATCGCGGCAAAATATTCAAAGGCGACGGGCGACCTCGTAGCCGTGGACTATACCAGGGTGAAGAATATAAAAAAGCCGGGTGGCTCAAAGCCGGGATTTGTAATCTATAAAACAAATTACACCGCCTTCGTGCGCCCCGCTGCCGACAAAGATATAGAAAGAATGAAAAAATAATGGTAGATTTAGTTGGATTACACAAGCATTTCATACTTGAGCATCTCGGAGAGGGAGATGTAGCCGTGGATTTCACAATGGGCAACGGCGGAGATACTCTTTTTCTCTCAAAAACCGTAGGCGAGAGCGGTAAGGTGTACGCCTTTGACATTCAGGAGGAGGCACTTATCTCAACCCGTGAGCATCTGCAAGCTAACAACGCCCCTCAGAATTATGAGCTTATCTGTGCCTCTCACCATAGGGTAAAGGAGTTCGTAGAGGGACCCATAAAGGCAGGAATGTTCAACTTGGGCTATCTGCCGAGAAGCGGCAAAAAGTCGGTCACCACTATGCGCGAGACCACAATGCCCGCTGTTGAGGCGGCAATAGATCTGCTCGCTCCCGACGGTGCGCTTATCGTAGCCATTTACCCCGGTCATGAGGAGGGCGCACTTGAGGGTGATATGCTCCGCGAGTACTTTAAGACACTCTCAAAATATCGCATCTGTGCTTCCGAGTTCCATATTCTGAACTCGCCGACCTCACCGTATTTTTATCTTATTGAAAAGAGTCCGAGGGCTAAGGATTAACATAAAAATAGCGCATTTTGTAAGTTTTGCTTTACAAAATGCGCCTTTTTTATTCATTTATCCAACCGATAAGCTTAAGCCAACGCTCAAGATCCTCAATCCATCTTTGCACATAAACCTCGGTCTCCCTGCCGTACAGTCCGTTAGCCAGCCCCAGTCCGTGACCGCCCACGGGGTAAATATGCATCTCCACCGGCACGCCAAGCTCGGATAACCTGGCGGCGTATCTGTAAGTACCCCTGACATCAACCGACGGGTCGCTTGAGGTGTGCCAAATGAAGGTGGGTGGTGTCTCCCTCGTAGCGTTGTCAATAGGGCAGTACACAAGGTGCATATCTATGTCATCGCCAAGGAGATTTTCATAGGACTCCCTGTGAGATTGAATGTCTGTTACGGGGTAGCATAGTATCTGAGCGTTCGGAGTGATCTGCCTGTTCGGTACAATATGAGATGTTGTGCTCATCGCTGCCAGATGTCCTCCGGCAGACGATCCCATAACGGCTATTTTGTTTGGGTTTATTCCGTAATCGCCGGCATATTTTCTCACGTGCCTTATCGCCCGATGGGCGTCTGCCAGGGGAGCAGCCCGGTGACAGGGAGCGATTCGGTAATCAACCACGAATGCCACAAGTCCCATCCTGTTTATTTCCAGAGCATAGGGCTCAGCCTCGTGAGGCGCGCGCTTGCAGTAGCCACCACCCGTGAAGATGATCACGCAGCCGTCTCCTCGCTTTATCTGCGGCTCATAGCAGTGCATTTCCACACCTCCGCCGCCGTGTATAGCCCGTCCGAGCCAAATATCTACGGTTTTCATAACGCTGACTCCTATCAAATATCTACATAGATTTTATCACAAAGCCCTTATTATTGCAAGTATATTTATGAACAAATTGTAAACTTTTTACTTTTTTATCAAACCTCTTGATATTTAATAAATTATATGATATTATATAACAGCTGTCTAAAGGGCAGACAAAAATTATATCTCACACAGCGAGTAGGTTTACTGCCGGTGCTCTTTTGAGTCGCAGTATTATGTCGCTGTGGCGGAAAAAACCAAGGAGGAACATAAAATGTTCGAAATCACAATCAAGCAGTTGCTTGAAGCAGGCGTTCACTTCGGTCACCCTACCAAGAAGTGGAACCCCAAGATGGCAGAGTACAT
>JAZSIK010000012.1:0-15106 GCA_045533775.1 Eubacteriales bacterium | reverse complement strand
GGGCTCATTTGGATGTATATATCAAATATTAAAGATGCTCATTTTTACGCCGAGGAAAAGCACAACAACAAAATGTTGCCTTCATTAAAGAATGATATATCCTCTATCCTTGATAAGAATTTTTATAAGGCAGCACTTTTTCTTCCGCTTCTTGGTGTAGCTGTATTTAATATCCTTCCTATTATCTTCATGATACTTATCGCCTTCACCAATTACGGCGGTAAAATAGTTCCTCCTGAGCTTGTTGACTGGACGTTTGATAGCTTTAAGAAACTTGTTGTTCTTGGTGAACTTTCTCAGTCCTTTGTAAAAATACTTGGTTGGAACTTGCTTTGGGCATTTGCTTCAACACTGTTTAACTACTTTGCCGGACTCGGGCTCGCTCTTCTTTACAACAAAAAATGCGTTAAAGGTAAGGCAATATGGCGTGCATTCCCTATTTTAGCTTACGCTATTCCCGGATTTATTACGCTCCTTGCCTTCAAATATATGTTCAGTAATGGCGGTCCCATCAACAATATTATTGTTGACAACGGCGGTCAGATAATCGACTTCCTCGGTATCAACTCAAAATGGATGGCAAGAGGTATAGGCTTCTTTATCAATGCTTGGCTTTCCGTTCCTTCCATTATGCTCCTTGCAACAGGAGTTCTTTCCAACATTAACAATGATCTTTACGAAGCGGCAGATATTGACGGTGCATCAAGCTTCCTTCAATTCAGAAAGATAACTCTTCCTTTCGTAATTTTCTCAACAACTCCCGTACTTATCAGTCAGTTTATAGGAAACTTCAATAACTTTGGCGTATTCTTCTTCCTTAGAAGCGACGTGCTGAGTGACGGTTACTTCCTTGCGAGTGATACAGACTTGCTTATTAACTGGCTCTACAGAATGTCGATAGACAATAACTATTATGCAATAGGCGCGGCGATAAGCCTTGTGATCTTTGCAATCACCTCTATTGTAAGCCTTAGTGTTTACGTTAGAAGTGCAGCCTACAAGAAGGAGGATACGTTCAGATGAAAAAGCCCGGTATGCACGCAAAAGAAATTGCTGATAAGTTTTTGACTTATTCAATACTGATAATAGTTTCTCTTATATTCGTATTTCCTTGCTTCTGGCTCGTAATAAGCTGCTTCTCAAAGAGCGGTGATATGTATAGCTTTAACGGATTCTTCCCGAGTGAATACTCTCTTGACAGTTTTAAGTTACTCTTTACCGATACGGTAATGTATAACTATATAAGTTGGTTTACTAACACACTTTTTGTTGCTGTAGTTAGCAGTTTGCTGGGAACAGTTCTTGTGATTCTTACAGCCTACACCATTTCCACCTTTGAGTTCAGAGGAAGAAAAGCACTTATGAAGGGAGCTTTGGTGCTTGGAATGTTCCCGTCATTTATGGGAATGACAGCGGTTTACCTTCTTATGACGCAGTTCGGCCTTATCAATAGCCACTTAGGTCTTGCTCTTATTTATGCAGGTGGCGCTCCTATGGGATACCTTGTTCAAAAGGGCTTCTTCGATACTATTCCTAAGTCTATTTATGAAGCTGCGAGCATAGACGGAGCAAGCAATTTCAAGATCTTCCGTTCTATTACAATGCCTCTCTCAAAGCCAATGCTTGTTTATACACTTCTTACACAGTTTGCTTGGCCTTGGAGTGACTACATTTTGCCGAAGCTTCTCCTTAAGGACAAGAGCCTTTGGACGGTAGCAGTTGGTCTTATGAGCCTTCCCGAAACGGAGTTCGCGAGATTCTCTGCAGGCTCGGTATTTATTGCCGTTCCCATCGTAATTTTGTATTTCTGCCTCAGTAAATACCTCGTTAACGGTATGTCTGCCGGTGCAGTAAAGCAGTAAAGGAGAGCAAATATGTCAACAGTAACATTAAAAAATGTATATAAGATTTATGAAAACAAAGAAGCAAAGGCACCGTCAATGCCTGCAGTTTCTGACTTTTCAATGCACATTGAGGATAAGGAGTTTATCGTTTTTGTAGGTCCTTCCGGATGCGGTAAGTCCACAACACTTCGTATGATAGCAGGTCTTGAAGAAAGCACCGAGGGAGAAATCTTCATAGACGATACACTTGTTAATGACGTAGCACCTAAAGATAGAGATATTGCAATGGTATTCCAGAACTATGCACTCTATCCCCATATGTCCGTATATGAGAATATGGCATTTGGTCTTCGCCTTCGTAAAATCCCAGATATCAAGCGCGATAAAAAAGGCAATCCCGTCCTCGATAAAGAAGGTAAAGAGATACCCGTAATGAGAAAGCTTACCGAAGCTGAGATCAGGGAAAAGGTTATGGAGGCAGCAAAGATTCTTGCTATTGAGGAGTATTTGCAAAGAAAACCCAAAGCACTTTCCGGCGGTCAGCGTCAGAGAGTTGCCCTCGGTAGAACTATCGTAAGAAAACCCAAGGTATTCCTTCTTGACGAGCCGCTTTCAAACCTCGACGCTAAACTTAGAGCAACAATGAGAAGTGAGATTATCAAGCTTCACGAAAAGCTTGGAGCAACCTTCATTTACGTAACTCACGACCAGGTTGAAGCTATGACAATGGGTACACGTATCGTTGTTATGAAGGATGGCTTTGTTCAGCAGATTGGAGCACCCAAAGAGCTTTACTCAAGACCTGTAAATACATTCGTTGCAGGATTTATCGGAACGCCTCAAATTAACTTCTTTAATGGAAGATTAACACCTGACGGTAAACTTAAGTTTGCAAACAATCAAGAAATCACGCTTTCCAAGGCAACAATGGATAAGTTTGATGCAGAGAAAATCGGTAGTGGCATTGATGTTATTATGGGTATTCGTCCCGGCGATCTTAAGCTCGCTATAAACGGCGAAAAGGCTACGACCGTTACTGCAAAGGTAGAGGTAGTAGAGGCTCTTGGTAATGAAACAATAGTATATTCTAATCTTGACCTTGATGGAGCAGAAACGCTTGAAAGAACGTCAACCTCTATTACACTTAGTGCAAAGCTTAAATCCGATCCCGAAAGACACAGTAAGATTTTCCTTGATATTGACGAAGACCAGATCCACCTGTTCGATAAAGAAACCGAAATAAGTATTAGAAAGTAATTTTAATCATTTTCTCTTGCGTGTGTTTTATGATTAAAATACTTTAGGGCTACCTGCGAAATATCGTGGGTAGCCTGATTTTTTGAATTGTGCTTCTAATACATATTGATCGTAGCCGGTAATTGTGATGTAATAAAGCTATTGTACGTAGATTGTGAGAATAGAAAATAAAGCATTATCTTCCCAATGACGATGACTAACTCTAATCAGTAATTTAACGAATAGCGGTCTTTTAACGATAGGAAGGCACTACATCTTGAGGGGGAGTAGTGCTTTTCTGCATTTTTGAGTATCCAGAGCACAGGATATAGGCGCCGCATATACCGAAATGCACCACAAAAGTAAAAAAGCCCTTGATTTACAAGGACTTTCGGCTAATTTTTAACGATAAAAAGAAAACAGTAGGTAGATACGATTGTATCAATCTACTGTTCCTTATTTGGTTGCGGAGATGGGATTTTTCATTGCCCCGTCTGCTTTTATGTAAAATTATCAAGTGGGTTATCTGCTATTCGTCGGGCGGACACGCAAAATGACGCAGTATGTTGCCGTCTGCGGACGGCAAGCATAGCCCCCGACGCGCACGTCGCTTAGCGCTTGTGCGCTCGGTCATAGAGCGTAGCTCGTGAGATTCAAAATCCCATAAGCTCCGACAACCAAAGAAAAGAAAAAACTCGGTACACCAAACGGTGTTCCGAGTTTCTTTGGTTGCGGAGATGGGATTTGAACCTCATGACCTTCGGGTTATGAGCCCGACGAGCTACCAGACTGCTCCACTCCGCGATATGATTGGTGCCGGAAGCCGGGGTCGAACCGGTACGAGAAATAAATCTCACGGGATTTTAAGTCCCGGGCGTCTGCCAATTCCGCCATTCCGGCATACAACGACCTTAGATTTCCTAATCGCCATTATATTATATCATCACTTATCCGAAAAGTCAATACCTTTTTTTATTTTTTCAAAAATAATATTGACATCGGTACAAATATGTGATATGATATACAAAGTAATTTGCGAGTTTGGTATATTCTATGCCAAAAGTGCAATAAATATTACAGGCTGTGAAACGAATTTCACGAGCCACAATAATTAATTTAATAGCTGGTAAGAGATTTACTACACCGCAGGATTATTTCGCCATAGGCGAAGATACCCACACTTGCCGCTTACAAGCGAGCTTGACGCGTCGGCGTGGGGTATGCGAAGCGGATTCGTGAAACGAGTTTCACGAGCCACTTTGACATTTAACTGCATATATATGGTGTAGTGAACCACACCATATATATGCAGGAATATCGAAGCGGTCACAACGAGGCGGTCTTGAAAACCGTTAGGCCAAAAGCCACGGGGGTTCGAATCCCTCTTCCTGCGCCACGAAAGAAACCTCTTTTGTCTACCAAGGCAAGAGAGGTTTTTTCTTGCTTTTACGGGCAAAATAAATCGAAAACAAGTGAAACTAGCTCAAAACAGGGGTTGGATCGGTTGATCAGACCGCTCCAGCCCTTATTTTTAATTTGCAGCATCAAAATAGCACATTACTTTTTGTGTTTCTTTGCTCTGCTAAGAAGTTGGGAAACTTGCACACTACGGGATTTGAATCATAAAAACACAAAAAAATCCCTAATGTTAATAAAACGGGCGGAATTTCCGTTGCAAATTGGTAGAAAAATTCATATTGTATTGCTATAATTTATAGCGTAAGGAGGTGATTAAATGAGTTTGGGAAATCAAATTCACGAATTAAGAAAAAAACAGAATTTATCGCAGGAACAACTTGCGGAAAAGGTTGGTGTTGCCCGGCAGACGATTTCAAAGTGGGAATTGGGTGAAACTGCACCAGATATTAAGCAAGCCCAGATGCTTTCACAGATTTTTAATGTAAGTTTGAATGAACTACTCGGAAATGAAGCAAAGAAATCTGTCAGTATCACACATAATTGCAAAGAAAAGAATCGTGTGACTTGGAGAAAAATTATTACAGCAAGTGCCGCAGTACTTATGTGTTTCGTGATCGTCGGTGTATTTGGCGTCGTTCAGCGGTCACAAATTCTGCATCCGGAAGGCATAGAAGGAACTGTTGCCATTAATAGAAAGAATTCTGTGCACATTGAACAACGCAGTGCAAAAACAATCGCATTTAACGAAAAGAATAAGCCGATGATAGTATGCGAAGTGCCAGAAGGATTTGTCGCCGATGCGGAGCGATCCGGCTTTTATACAGATGAAAACGATAACTTTATTAAATTCAATTCGGATTACGCAGATAATGTTGTGAATCCACTCTTGGGAACAGATTATTGTTCATATTATGAAAACGAGGGATATCATTCATATATGGACATGGCCTGTGCTGCTATGTATTATGATTTACCAAAGCTCGGCATTTTTTCTTCAACAGAAAAATTGCATTTAGCCGGTGGAGCACAACTTATACGCGAGCAATTATGTGCCGGACAAGATGCAGATTATTATGCCATAAATGGTGGATTAACAGGAAGTGGAGATGCGATGCGAATTTATGGTTTCGCGCTTCACTTTGAAAACAGTACTTGGCTGATAACCTTGAAGGATTATGAGGATAATTATTATTTTATAACCGTAAAAGATCCAACCGGTGTAGGAAAATCCATTGATACGATTAGTGAATTTATAAGTTACATTTATGCTGGGAATGCAGTTCAGTATTCTAACATACTGGATTCTGCAGCTCTGCAAACCGCAAAGAATGCTTTTACGGAGTACATGGTTAATCATATCAATGATAGTGGAATTCATGGGTATTTTGTTTTTAAGGCCGATAACTCGAGATTTGTGATTATTCACGACGGTGCTACTGTAGGGGTCTACTACAGTATAGAATCAGCGTTAGGTGCAATGTTGGATAACCCGGATCTAAGCAAGCTCTCAGCCACCGATGTTAACAATCTTTGGATATATGAATAAATTTTCAATTATTTGCCTAATGCGCATTAAAAATACTGAATGCTACTTTTACGCTTTTTTACCTTGTTTCTGCTCCGTGTAAGTAGTCTTCCGCAAAGAAAAGTACAACCGAGCCCAAAGGCTCGGTTGTTCTTTTCTTTACTTTGGCTCCGGTACGAGAGGTAGCGTAGCGGCATTTCGGTAGTGAATGACGTTGATAACGTCAGAGCCGAAATGTGACCGAGTAGCAACGAAAAATTACGCCCCTCTGTGACTCTTCGAGTCACAGAATGGGGTATTGCCGCGCGCGGTATAGTCTGCGATAATTGTTCCGCTTTGTACTAAGGTTAATTTTATCTGCTCGCCAGGCAAGATACCGCTTTTGTCGGTATGCTGCATAGAGCCGTAGAGCGCGTTAATCTTGCTCACCGGTGGCGGAGCGAAAAATCTTCGCCAAAGGCGAATACCTCAGAATCCTTCTCTACAAATTGATTCTCTTTACTTTATTGCGTACGATACTGACCAAACCACTTTTTGAAGCGTTTATGGTTAAAAATGATAAATTGATAGGATTCTCCGTTTTTCATAAATACGGTAGCAACAGGAAATACTATCCATTTCCAAGTAATTTCTTTAATTTCGCTCATTGGTAAAACTAAATGTCTATATTTCTTATCAACCGTTAACTTGTTTGTCTTATAGGTAAGTGAGGCGCTGTCAAGGTACAATCCTCCACCAAGTATTCCCCCTCGGCATAAACTGCAAACAAAAGATTTCATAAATACCTCCCGGTAAAAAATGGATTTTGATTCTTAAAAGTTAAACCACGGAATATTCTTATATTTCTCCGGTATTTCATAATCATAAAAATCCATTTCGCCAATCAATGTGGATTTTTGATCAGGAAATAAAAAGTCATTCAGGTAGTCTATAAAGTCCTGTGCGCCAAACATATAACCAACTTCTCCGCTTGGAGTAGTGACACGAAACTTTTGAGCATTGGGGTCATTCAACATCCAATCAAAGCCAAAATCCATACAATACTTTCTTAAGTTATCTGCAACATCATCGGGAACAAGATACATCTTCATTTTGCCATCGTGGCTAAGTAATACCTCTTTCATTTGGGCGCTCTCCTTTGTCAGATTTTGGGTTTTAGTTAAGCTTATTATATCATAGCCCGCATATTTTTGCAACAGTAAAAAACTCTATCAGCGAGGATTTTGATATAGGATTTTACGATCTTGAATTATGGCGAATAATCTTCATACTGTGCTGCCACATACAAAGCTGATAGATTGACTTTGATGTTAATATGTGCTATAATTGTGATAATAAAAAATGACGAGGTGATGGTTATGGTGTTGTATTCTATAATTATGTTTTTAGCAGCAGTCCCGATGACCATAATAAGCATCGGAATATATCAAGGTAAAACCAACTTGATTCACGACTACCATCAAACCAAAGTTACCGATAAAGCTGCCTATGGAAAAGCTTTTGGAAAAGCCATGTTTGTTATTTCAGCGGCACTATTAATTAGCGGTATAATAGGTCTATTCGGTGATTCAGAAGTAATTGCAACAATTTCGGTTGCAGTACTGTTTATTGGCTTGTTCATCGGGATTCTATGGATTGTTGCCGTACAGATAAAATACAACAAAGGTGTATTTTAGTTAATGAAACGCCGATTTGTCGGCAAGCTTGCTTTGATCGTCTGCAGTATATAAAAATTGCATCCATTAGGATTTTTACATTTATTTTATCAATTACTCAGAAAAGAACAACCGAGCCCAAAAAGCTCGGTTGTTTTTCTTTTCTTCGGTGGCGAGTGAATGAGAGTGAAGAGGGAGATCTGCTCGGTGTTTGGGTATGTTTGTTGCATTTTCCCGATATTTCCCGAGGGGATGGGTGATAAATCGTTGACAATCGGCAAAGAGAATGGTATAATATTGTCGTACAGATAAGCGACGGTGATGATCGCCTGATTATTACTCTGTTATTTAGCAAAAAGCTATTGACAAAGGCTGGAGAGTGAAGAAGTGAAGCTATTAGAAAAACTCAGATACAAGGCTGAATATTATACCAAGATGCACGGCAGAGAGATACCGAAGCCCAACGAGGACAGAGTTCTTGTTGACGAGGAGAGAGGCATTTTCATCGTGCTTGACGGTGTGACGAGGGTGCACGAGGAATATGAAAACGCTCCCTATCAGAGCGCGGCGGGCGATCTCGGTGACATTTTTATACGAGAGGCATACCGTTTTATTAAGGAAAATATATCCGAAAGCGACCCTGAGCGCATACTCAGAGGGGCTATAAATGTTGCAAACACGGAAATTCGCGAGTACCGAAAGGTAAAGAGCGAGGAGGAATGGAGCTACTACCCCTCAACTCTCGGATTTGTGGCGTTGGTAAGGGATAATACCCTGCACTATATTGCTACCGGCGACTGCCTTGCCATTCTCATCCGCAGGGGTACAAAGATCCTGCTGGGCAGAGAGTGGACTCTTGAGGCGGTTGATAAGCTCCGTCTGACAAAGGCAGAGAGATACGCCCTCTACTGCAATCACCCCGAGAACCGCCTGTCCTACACCGTATTCAACGGTGACGATGAGGTTATGGAGGCGTTGGACTACTGTTTCCTTGATCTGCACGAGGGAGATACACTGCTTATCGCCAGCGACGGTATCGGCGAGTATATTAAGTTTGAGAAAAGCAGAGATCTGCTGGAGCAGACTCCCGAGGAGATGATTGAGCGGTCGGGCATATATGATGTGCCCCCATTCGGCGAGTATATAGACGACAAGACGCTTATCAAGCTGAGCTTCAGCTAAGAGGTGAATATGAGAAGGTTGACGGTAAAAAGAGAAAAGACCTTTGTCGGTTGTCTTGGCAAAATGAAGCTTTTCATTGAGGACAAGGACGGAGATCAGGTGCTGTGCGAGAAAAGCTGCAGACAGCTTGGCGTACTTAAGAACGGTGAGGAGGCAACCTTTGAGATCGGAGAGGATGCTGCCGAGATATTTGTTATTGCAGACCGGGTAAGTAAGGATTATTGCTATGACAGATATAAACTGCCCGCGGGACGTGAGGATGTGCTTCTCGCAGGACGAAACATATTCAATCCCCTGCTTGGAAACCCCTTCTGCTTTAACGGCAATGAGCTAAAGCCGGAGGACAGGAAGATAAATGTAAAGAAGCTCGTTGCGATTATACTCTGCTCTGCCCTTGTTGGTCTTGCCATCGGCTTTGGTCTTACCGAGGGTGTATATGCTTTACTCGGCTTGCAGGAGGAAAGCTTTGATACAGGCGAGATGACCATCAGGCTGAATCAAAACTTTGCCGAGCAGATAATACCGGGATACGAAGGAGTATTCGTGTCTCGCGATGTGGATGTCATAATAATCAAAAATAGCTTTGACGAGGTAAAAAGCAGCAGTATGACTGCTACCGAATATGCAAGAGCTCTGCTGGCTGACCAAAGGGTGTTTGATAGCGAGTGTGTAACCAAAGGCAGCCTTACCTCCTTTATCTACACCGCAGAGGCAAAGGATGGAAAGGAATACAGATATCATCTATACGCTTTCAAGACTGATGACGCCTACTGGCATATATACTTTGTTATCAGGGAAAGCCGGGCTGACCTGTATGCCAACAAAGTGTCAGAATGGGCAGAATCTGTTGTTTTTGAATAAAGAAAAAAGTCAAATGAAGATTTTCATTTGACTTTTTCTCTTATGTGTGCTATAATATGCGCGGAATACTGTCAAGGGAGCTATTACTTATGGTATTAACGGTTGATATTGGTAACAGCAATATAAACTTCGGCATTTTCTCGGGCGAGGAAATCAGATTTGTTGCCAGGGTGGCAACGGATAAGGCAAAAACAGAGTATGAGTATGCCGGAACTATTGCCAACGCCCTTTCTATATACGGAATTGACAAAAGCAAGATCAGCGGCGCGATAATCTCATCGGTGGTTCCCCCACTCAATTCTGCAATGAAAAATGCGATAAAGCTACTCTACGCAGTAGATGCCATACTCGTGGGTCCCGGTGTAAAGACGGGTATTAATATTCACTGTGACAACCCCGCATCTGTGGGCGCGGATATTATCTGTGCCTGTGTGGCAGCCCATTATGTTTACGGCAGTCCCTCGCTTATCGTAGATATGGGTACCGCGACCAAGATGATGTTGATGAATGACAAGGGCGCGTTTATCGGTGTATCAATTATCCCCGGTGTAATGGTTGGACTTGACGCCCTTGCGAGTCGCACGGCTCAGCTGCCTATGGTAAGCCTTGAAGCACCTAAAAATGTGATTGGCAAGAACACCGCGGACTGTATGAGAGGCGGCGTTGTCTTTGGCAATGCAAGTATGGTTGATGGTATGATTGATCGCATCTGCGAGGAATACGGCTCTGTCCTTCCCGTCTATGCAACAGGCGGTCTGGCATCGGTTATTATGCCTCATTGTAAACATAAGATTACATATGATGAGTATTTGGTGCTTAAGGGACTTAATATTATCTATCGGAAGAATCAATAAAACTGAATATTTACTTACGGTTATTTCCCACTTGTGTGGGAGTTAATAAATTATGCGTTGTATCACTTATGTGAACGACAGCAAGGAGGATTTATGGAAACAAGTAAGAAAAACAAGGGCGGACTCACTACCCTGCAGCTGACCGAGCTGGCAATACTGCTGGCGCTGGTGGTTGCACTGCAGTCAATCTCAAGTATTGGTATAGTGACTCTCTGCCTATGCCTGGTACCTATCACCCTCGGTGCTATGGTGCTGGACTGGAAATGCGGCGGTATCTTAGGCTTTGCCTTCGGTTTAGTTGCAATTTTCTGGGGTATTATGGGCAAGGATGTATTTACCCTTTACCTCTTCCAGGCTAACCCCGTTATGACAATACTTATCTGCATTGTCAAGGGTACACTCTGCGGTATGGTCCCCGCATTTATCTACAATGCTCTCAAAAAGCACAACTCGCTTTTGGCAAGCATTGTTGCCGCTGTATCTGCGCCGATAGTCAACACAGGTATCTTTGCCCTCGGCTGCATCATTATTCAGAACGATGTGGTTACAACCGTCGGAAAAATCGGTATTACGTTTGATGCAAGCACAATGAGCTTTTTCGCTCTTCTCTTCGGTACGCTTATCACGGTTAATTTCTTTGTTGAGCTGCTCATCAATGTTGTTTTTGCCCCCTCGCTTAACAAGGTGGCAGAGGTTGTAATTAAGAGAATCAAAGTAAAATAAAGAACGTCCCGAATACAGTCACAAATATGTAAACGGCTGACATAAAAAAAGAACCCGACTTGATCGGGTTCTTTTTTTGTAAATTACTTAATCTCTACGCCGGTAATATGAGTATTGATGCCGTTGTACCAGTATACAAAGCCGGTTACATCAACAACATCACCAACCTCAAGAGCGGAAACGGTAAGATATACCTCGCTCTCAGTGCCTGTGAGATACTTCTCTACACAGAAGGAATAGGTCTCGCCACCGTATGTAAAGTCAACATAGATGTCATCACCGCCATCATTCTTGAACTCAACCTTAGAAACCGTAAGTCCCTTGAAGGTAGCAAGCTGATTCTGATAGTTGATAAGCTCCTCTGTACCAAGCTTGTCGGTAAGATCCTTTGCCTCTGCAATGAAGGGATCTGCCTCTACAAACTCAAAGGTAGCATCCATAATCTCTACCTCGCCTGCCCACGCGCCCTTATATCCGTATGCTCTGATCTTTGCACCTGCAACAAGCTTTGCCGCATCCTCCTCGGAGCAGAACATCTCATAAAGGAAATACGCACCGTTCTCATCGGCTGCATAAACTGTGATTCTACCCTGGTTAACATCGCTGTCAAACCACCAGGACTGATGCGCCTGAACATAGGCCTCAATTACAACAAACTGATCAAGCTCGGCTGCCACATACTCATCATAGCTGAGCACGCCTGCCTTGGTTACGCCTGTTACATGGGTGTTGATAGCATCCTCGTACCAGTATACAAAGCCGGTCACGTTAACGATCTCGCCAACCTGAAGCGCAGCAGCTCTCTGATAAACCTCGGTATCGGGACCTGTGAGATACTTCTCTACGCAGAAGGCATAGTCATTGCCGTCCTTGGTAAGAGTGAGATAAATATCATCGCCCTCACCCTTGAAGCTGATATTCTTCACAGTAAGTCCGTCAAACTGTGCAAGCTGGTTCTGATAATCAATAAGCTCATCTGTGCCGAGAACGTCGGTAAGATCAACAGCATCCGCAATATAGGGATCATATTCACCCTCTACGAACTCAAAGGTAGAGTCCATGATCTCAACCTCGCCGCTCCAAATAGCCTTATAGCCCTTAACGGCTATCTTAGTACCGGGAACAAGCTTCGCAGCATCCTCCTCAGAGCAAGCCATATCATAAATGAAATATCCGCCGTCCTCATCTGCTGCATAAACGGTAATCTTATTGTCCCACCAGGACTGATGATCCTGAACATAAACCTGAACATGAACGGGAGCATCAACCTCCGCTGCCATATATTCCTCATAGGACATTACAGCAAGATTCTTGAAGGGATCCTCATCTCCACCACCGTTGCCGTTGCCGCCATCGGTGTTGCCGCCATTTCCGCCGTTACCGCCGTTGTCGGGAGTAGGGGGCTGACAAGCAATAAATACAAACATTAAAACAAAGCAAAGTAAAAGAATTAATAATCTTTTCATTTTTTCTCCTCGCCTTTCAGCAAAAATATTTACAGTAATATTATACACATAATAATATGCCTTGTCAATATCTACCGATAATTTCAATCGTTTTGTTTTTTGTGGGTTTTATAGTAGGATATACCTGCATAGGTGGCTATCCCCACCCAGGTAAGCCCTATTCCACAGAGCAAAACAACAGACATCACAGGCATTTCACCAAGCCTGAGCTTGCCGTCATAGGAGCCTATCTGGTCAAGTCGGTAAAGCTTTGTCACATCCTCGTAGAGCTTGGTAATATATTTGTCGTTGACATTTTTCTTTCTTCTGACCGCCTTTGCAACATCCTCAATCATCTCTCCCGACGCATTTCTGAGCGAGGTGGAGCCGTTGAAAACGCTGGTGGTAAAGGTTCGGTCGGTATTGTTCATAAGAAGCTTGGTAGCTTCAATTTTAATATTATAGTATTTGTCATTATCCTCGCCCGATCTCGCAAGATAGTCCTGATATTCCTGTGAGTTCTGCGCCTTCTCGGTAACCGGAAGGTAGCCCTCGGTCTGAGAATATGCTATCTGGGTATCGTTGGACAGAAGATACTGTACAAAGAGCCAGGATGCCATAACCTCGCCTGTATCATCCTTATTGAAAATACAGAGAGAGGGACCCTGAGAGATCATACTGGGATTTTCCGTATCATACTGAGGAATGGGTCTTACTACCGTCTCAAAATCAACTATACTGGAGTGGTGAACGTCACTGAGAGGCGCATCGCTGCCCATCCAGGTAGAGCCGGCGGTAGAGTCCACCGCAAAAATGCACTGTCCTTTGTTTAAGAAATTGGCAGGATAGGATGATATGGAGAAGGTGGAGAAGGCTCCCGTCTTTGTATTTGAGGCAATAGTCTTCAGAATCTGCCTTGTATCATCGTTGAAAATCTCAATATCTCCTCTGGGGGTGGAGTATCCGGCTCCGAGCTGATGCAGCATCTGGATCATCATATTATCGGTGGACTTGTAGATAAAGGGTATGATAACGTCCTGACCGTTTACCTTATACAGCCCGTCGCGGTCCTTTTCAAGAGCGGCGTTTGAAACCTCCCAGATAAAGTCCCAGCTGACCACATCGGGTATCTCATAGCCAAGAGCCTCAACATAGGTTTTATTGATGTAGAGCGCCTCAGTGGATCGCATATAGGGCATAGCATACAGCTGATCGCCGATGTAGCACTCATCCATAAACTTATCAACCATCTCATCGGCCGTGGGAGCATCAAAGCGCACCTCGCTGCCACCAAGACCGTATCTGGGATCGTTGATCAGCTGATCAAGAGGAACCACGGTGTTGGCACCCGCCATATATGTGGCTATGTGATCGGGGTATGTGATACACACATTGGGGGTGGTGTCGGTCTGGATATTTGTGATAACATCGTTGTAGATGTCATCATAGTTTGTATAGTGTCTGATGGTAACTTCTATATTAGGATAAATTGCCTGGAAGTCCTCAATAGCCTTGTTATATACCTGTCTTTGTGAACTATTGTTTTCATTTTTTGCCCAAAATATGATTTTATACTCTTTTTGTGCATCAAATGTATCCGGGATCTCAAAGGCATTTTTTTCCTCCTTACCGTGACAGGAAACAAGCACGGTAAGCGCAAGGAGCAGGAGAATAACAGATATAAGCTTTCTCATCCCTTAGTACCTCCTCTCGCAACGCCCTCCATAATTTTCTTACGGAAGATAAGGAAAAGAACGATAAGCGGAACAGAAATAACCACTACAGCCGCCATCATAGCAGGGATATTCTCTCTGCCAAAGCCATTCTCGCGTATCTGCTGAATACCGTTTGACACGAGGAAATAATCCTCGTTGTCGGTAATAAGCCTGGGCCATACATAAGAGTTCCAGCACTCAATAACCTTGAGAATAACTATGGTCACGATCGTAGGCTTACAGATAGGAACCATAACCTTAAGCATATATTTCCAGTCGCCGGTGCCGTCAACCTTGGCGGCATAATAAAGCTCGTCGGGTATCTGTGAAAAGTTTTCCTTCAGAAGATAAACATAAAACACCGATGTTACCGAGGGTAAAATCAGACCGGTAAAGCTGTTTCTCAGCCCAAGCTCTGTCACGGTGACAAAGTTAGTGATAATAACCAGCTCGTTAGGTATCATCATAAGCGACAGGAAGAGGGTAAAGAGAATATTCTTGCCCTTGAAGTTAAATCTTGCAAAACCGTAGCCTGTTACCGCACAGGTAAGAACCTGTACCAGTGAACAGCCGATGTTGATAAACAGTGTGTTTCCGAGAGTATTCCAGAAGTCCATAGCCTTGATAACATCCTTGATGTTGCTCAT
>JAZSIK010000042.1:0-6214 GCA_045533775.1 Eubacteriales bacterium | reverse complement strand
CACGCGTTACTCACCCGTCCGCCACTGTTCCGGGACCGAAGTCCCTTCACCGTTCGACTTGAATGTGTTATGCACGCCGCCAGCGTTAATCCTGAGCCAGGATCAAACTCTCTAAAAAATGTTTATCTAAATCCCTTCGTTCCCTCCGGGACCTAAATCCTTTTTCAGAGCTATCTTAATCTAGCTTCTTCTTACTTTTGAGTTTTTCTCAATGTGTTTTGACAAGAACTTACACCGTTTCGGAGTCTCCCCCGAAACACAATGTTTTCTTAATTTCTTATTGTTCAATTTTCAATGATCAAGGTGCCTGCTTGTCACAAGCTTTTCTATTATACAACATCAGTTTGAAAAAGTCAAGGGATTTTTTTCTTTTTTTCAAGATTTTTTTACTTTTTCTGTTTTTTATCACTTTTTAATATTTTTATGCGTTGATTTTGTATATTCTGCACAACAGCTTATTGCGCGGATCAGCAGAGTATCCAATGGATAAATCAAGCTAAAAAACAAGAAACTTCCCGTATATATAATAAATAATGAAGGAAACAATTAAAAAACTTTTTTCAAAATAATAACAAACAGACAAGATTTCCCGTTGCTAGGAATGATCGTTTTGTAAAAATATTTGTCAACAATCCGCATTATGCAATCTTTAGTTTACAAATTATTTTATTTTGCGGTTTTATTATACAAAAAACGGCTTTAATAAGGTGTCATTTTCTGTAAAAAACAGGCATAAAAAATAATTAAAAAAAATTAATATTTTTCACGCATAACTATTGCAAAATATTTATTTATATGTTATAATACTAATGTATATAAATCTTTAAGAGGAATTACTATGGGAGACTTCTTATCCAATCTGACTTCCGGTGCACTTCCTGAGGGCGGCGCCGGCAAACTTGATATTATGGGTACGCTTACTGCGGAAATTACAAAGCTTATCCCCCCCGGAGTATTGGCTTTTTATAACGCCAACACGGTTCTTTGCCAGCTGGGTCTTATTTGCATATTTGTTTTACTTGCAATTCAGGGCTATAAGCTGTTCAAAATGGCTATGTATGCGGGTAGTGCCTTCCTGTTCGGATACTTTGGACTTAAGTTCCTGGCACCCAAGCTTGCACCTATGATCGGCGGCTTTATTCCTGCCGAGGCGGGCATTAAGGTTGACGTGCTTATTGCAATAGTATGTGCGCTGATCGCGGTTATTCTTACTCGCGTTGCTTATAACTTTATGATTATGGTGCTGGGCGGTGCTCTTGGTTATTACCTCGGCTCTACCGTTATTTACGGCGCGCTTATCAACTACTTCCATACTCTTGAGTTCCTTACCAAGTTTGAGGTTGTTAAGCACATCGTGGGCGGTGTCTTCGCGGGAATCCTTGGCATTCTCTTTATCCTTATGTTCAAGCACCTGTTCATCATTTTCACCTCCTTTGGCGGTTCTATTGGCGCAGGATTAGCTCTCCAGCTGATGGTTATGCCTGCCGCAGGGCTCCCTGTCAAGATCGCATTTGCAGTTCTTGGCTTGGCTCTCGGTATCTATGCTATTGTTCATCAGTACAGAGAAGAAGAGAAGGATATGGAAATCGTATTCTAAATTGATTATTAAGAGCAAGGCTTTTCGCCTTGCTCTTTTTTTGTTTATTAGTCACTTTATCCCGCATCAGCTCATAAACCTTCTCAATTTATCAATTGCGCCCTTCTCCAGCCTTGAGACCTGTGCCTGAGAAATACCAATCTCGGCAGCTATCTCCATCTGTGTCCTTCCCTTATAGAACCTGCGCTCAATGATGTTTATCTCTCTTGGTGACAATCGCTTCATCGCCTCTCTGAGCGAGATGTTCTCTACCCACGCCTCATCCGACTCGCTCTCATCTGCCAGCTTGTCAATCACATAGACTGTATCGTCACCGTCCCCGTATACAGAATCAAAGAGTGAGATGGGCTCTACAATAGCCTCAAGGGCGGCTCCAACGCTTTTTTCGGTTACATGCAGCATCTCTGCGATCTCCGCCACGGTGGCATCTCTCTGCTCTTTTCTTGATATTTCCTCCTTTGCCTGCAGCGCTCGGTATGCCAGATCTCTCGTGCCTCGTGAAACGCGAACGGCGTTATTGTCCCTCTGATACCGTCTGATCTCTCCGATGATCATCGGCACAGCATAGGTGGAAAATCTTACGTCCATATCAAGATTGAAGTTATCTATCGCCTTTATCAACCCGATGCAGCCTACCTGAAAAAGATCGTCAATACTCTCGCGCTTTGGATTAAATCTGCCGATAACGCTGAGCACGAGGCGCAGGTTACCCATTACCAGCTCACATCTTGCTGCCTCATCTCCATTAGCAGCCCGCGAGAGCAGCTCTCTCTTTTCCTTTTCGGTAAGTGTTTTCAAGCTTGAAGTATTCACACCGCAAATCTCTACCTTGTTTAATCTCATACCAACCTCGCTTTTTGCTTTGTAGGTTTAGTATTACCAATAAAAAGGAGAATTAACCTATATTTTGTAGATATGTGTTAGTAAAAAAGGACGGCTATTTGCCGTCCTTTGTTTATGTATTTTTATTAAAGGGGGTTACCGTTTTTGTCAAAAAGAGGAAGGGGCGCAAGATAAGTAATATCCTGTCTGCCGATAGCATCTCCCTCAGCAAGAATGGTCATCTTACCAACGATTTCACCGCCCGCCTGGTTAACGAGGTTTTCAAGGGAAAGAAGCGAACCGCCCGTGCTGATAACATCGTCAACGATAAGCACTCTCTTGCCCTTAAGATATTCAGCATCGCCACCGTCTATGTAAAGAGTCTGTACGTGACCAGTGGTAATGGACTTTGTCTCGCACTTCAGCACATCCTTCATATACAGCTTCACTGACTTTCTGGCGAGTACATAACGGTTCTCTCCAAGATAACGAGCCATTGCGTGTACAAGAGGAATGCCCTTAGACTCGGCAGTAAGAAGCACATCGTGCTCGGGGGCCAGCTTGGAAAGCTCCTCTGCGCATCTCTCGGTGAGCTCAACATCACCAAAGAGTATGAACGCGCCTATGTAAAGCTCGTCACTAATGGGACAAAGCGGGAGATCTCTCTCAAGACCCGCAACATTCATTCTGTAAAACATAACCGAATCTCCTTAGGTTTTCTACATTTATATTATATATAAAATTACTATATATTCACAACACAATCATTATACAACTTTTTGTCGTAATTTGCAAGTGGTTTTGATAAATAAAGATAAAAAATACCAACTAAAAAAATCATTGATAAAAGAACACATCGGTGGGGGATCATTATATTTATACCCTCGCAAACCTTTGCTTGCTACCTACGAAAATGCGTAGATAAAACCGGCAAAAACAGGCGAAAAAGCAGCACGAAAACGCGTCAAAAAGCGGTTACCCTACATAAACAAAAGTTTACATTACTGATTTTAGGACTTTTTTTGAAAAAAACAAGAAAAAACGCAATTTTTTCACTAAAATTGCGAAAAAATCAACAAAAAAACGCAAAAAAATCAATTTTTTTCAATTATTTTTCAATTTTATTTTCTAAATATTCGTTTTTCAATACCCTTTTCAGAACTTTTCAGCCGAAAAATCCTTCTTTTCCAAACATCAAAAAGTCAAAAAAAGGGACAAACTTAGCGCATTTTGGGCATAAAAAAGCGTGCCCGAAGGACATCGTTTCAGTCAATCAGGCACGTGGTTTTTTAGCCCTATTTTTTAATGATAAAAGTCGTGGTTTCCGATAGTAAATGCATATTCTCTATTGCGCGGAATCCATGAGGATGTGGCAAGAGAGGTGTTCAGGAAGAAGAACGCCCCCTCCGAAACATCATAGCCCTCAAGGCAGATTTTTGCCGCAAGAGTAGCCGAATATCCCGGGGTGTTATAAATTGTACCGTCAAGAATAGGACTGAACTGAACGCCGTATTTACGGTCAAATATTACTCCGTAAATTGTGTTCGGATAATAGGCCGATCTCACTCGGTTAAGCACTACGTTTCCAACTGCGATCTGTCCCAAGAGAGCCTCGCCCCTGCTCTCTGCGTGGATAATTCTCGCAAGCCAGAACACCTCATCCTCACTGTAAAATCTATCCCCACTTACAAGTGGAGAGAATCTGCCGCTAAGATGTATGCCACCGCTCGTGCTGATGCTCATGCCAACCGCCTTTGCGAACACTGTCGCAGGAATATATATTCTGCCATCACTCATAATCACATTAGGAGTTGTATTAAAGAGTGTTCTGCCGTTAGCATATGTAACATAGCACCCATCTCCCGCAACAATTTCAAGTCCGGGAGCGCGCATAACAGATGTTCGTGTTTTGGAATCATAGCTGTATGTGCTTCCGCTGATAGCGGATGCAGCGGCACGGAATGGGATATATACCGTACCGTTTGCCGCAAAGCCCTTCACCGAGAGAGTAACACCGCCAACAGTTACGCTGAGGCGATCATACGCCCAGATGTTTTTGTTGCCTATCCCTTTCAGATAGTGGTATTCTCTGCCGTCGGGCTCATGAGATGTGTCCATTGCTGCCAGGCTGTTATACTCTATGCCTGCCGCCGATGCGCTGACGCTACCCGCGCCAACGATAATGAGCAGCGAAAGCAGGAGTGCCAAAGCCCTGATCTGTCTGTTTTTCTGCTGCATTTTTCACCTTCCTTTCTTTTGGAGTACGAAAGAATTATACCATAAAAGAAGGTTTTGTTCAATGCAAAATGATTGGTATGAAAAGTAGATATTACCAGAAAACGCCTGTATTTTGATGATCAATGTTTGTTTTTTACTATTTTGTTAGCACTTGGAAGGGTCACCCCCGTGGGGTGACCCTTTCTCTATTTTTTCAGCATCTCTGTTTCTTTATTAGAAATATACTCTTTCCTTGAAATATTATCAAATGGCACAACGGTATGCTCCGGAAGTGATCTGCCGATTTTTGTAATTTCACCTGCCAAATACTCCGATATTCTGCAACGCTCACTCTCTATATCAGAATTGGGATTATAGCAAATTGGATCACCCATATAGCAGCAGTTCAATGTTGGTGCTATATACATAGGCTGGAAACGGATCAGCTCGCCTGTACGCCTGTAATAAAGCCTTGCTATATCCACGAACTGATCTCTGAACATATTAATAATACTGTTTCTCTTCTCGTGCTTTTCGGGAAAGATAACAATATTGTTTCCCTTTGCCAAAAGGCGTATGGTCCTCTTAACGGTTGATGCCATTCTTGCATCGTGATAAACCGGAACTGTTCTTGAGTTTTCCATTATACAGGGCATCAGAGGGGCCAAAAGATATGAGGCTATTTTATAGAAAGGACGGGACCATCCTCTTTTATACGGGAAGAAATCATCCATTGCATATGAGGGCACCTCTGCCATCTCAAACATCTGTCCGTTCGCCCAAATATAGTAATTCTCGGGGAGAAACAGATGGGACATTATCGGACCGTTCAGCTGGGCGTGATTCGCAATGATAATCGTGTTTTTCTCTTGCATAGCTTCGCTGTTTACTATTTTTGTTCTTCTATAGCGTATTCTGGCAGAAAGCTCAAAGATCTTATATACTGTTTTTGATAAAAAAGATGTTTTTTTGTCGTACATTGTAGGTTATCCTTATAATTTATACAAAGATTATACATTTTATTAGTTTATAAACAATTGCACAATTATTAACCTTTTGTAAACACCTTCCGTTTTTTATCAATTTTTGTTTATAAAAAGGCGCCTGCCTTTCGGCAGACGCCTTTGTTGATGGACTGATTACTTAGCCTCGTTAGACTCCAGAACGGTAAGTCTTACGATAGCGGTCTCAGCACCGTCGCCACGACGGGGACCCATCTTATAAACCTGTGTATAACCGCCGTTTACATTTGCGTAAGCGGGAGCGATAACACTGAAGAGCTTCTTTGCTACGTCTTCCTTGGTGATATAAGCAAGAGCTGCGCGATAAGCTGCGAGGTCGCCCTTCTTACCGAGGGTGATCATCTCATCTGCCTTCGCAGAAACTTCCTGTGCTCTGGTGTAGGTAGTTTCGATCTTGCCGGTTTCAAGGAGAAGAGTAACCATGCCGCGAAGCATAGCCTTACGCTGTGCAGTAGTTCTGCCAAGCTTTCTCATTTTTATATCCTCCTAAAATCTTGTCTTATTCTTCGTCTTTCTTCAGGGCGAGACCTAAAGAAGCGAGCTTCTGGATAACCTC
>JAZSIK010000019.1:0-5661 GCA_045533775.1 Eubacteriales bacterium | reverse complement strand
CGGGAGCCTCTGCCTTATAGCACTCGCTGCCCATAAGACGCTGCCAGAGCAGAACTGCAAAGTAGATGGGTCTGGGGTCAAATGTGCCGTGCTGAAAGAAGCCGTAGTCGGAGGATGCCAGAGTGTTGTGGAAGATAACACCGTTGGTAAGGGTGCAGAAGCTGCCAAGCTCGTTGAGAGTTCTGAGTACATCAAGATATGTAGATGCCCAGGTGTCTCCGCCGCCGCCCGCGTCACCCGACTCGGTAACCCACATCTCACCGCCGGGAACATACTTGTCGCGCGCGGGGATATTCATATAGCAGATGCCGGGAGCAACCTGAAGATACTCGTCGGTGTGAGCCGCCTCTGCGGGCCAATGTCCTGTGGGCATCATACCTGCGAGTCTCTCGGAAATACCGTTGTAGTAGTGGTAGGAGTATACATCCATAGGAACCTGTGCGCCGCGCATAAGATCGTGAACGGTACCCATAGTCATCATATTGCCGATGCCGGAGCCCATCTTCGCCATAGGAGAATCCTCTACCGAGGTGTCGGTCATACCTGTGTTACAGGGACCTACGATAAGGCAGTCGGGATAGTTCTCTCTGACCCACGCGTTTGCAATGTCCTGGTCGCGCACATAATCCTCAAAGGTGTAGCCGAGAGGCGCGCCGGAGATCTGAAGCATATTGGGCTCGTTCATAAACTCAAAGGCGTCAATTTTTCCACCAAGCTCATCGGTAAGAGCAAAGAGCTTCTTGATCTGGGTGAGATCAAGGGGTGCGCCATCCTTGTGGTCGCCTGCACAGTTGGATGCGGATACGAGCAGCTTGCCGTTAACAGCCTTTACAAAATTAACGATATTTGTCCATTGCTCTCTGGTAAGCACGCTCTGATAACCTTCCGGAGCCTTGCCGCCGGTTGTGCCGTCAAAATCATAGTATGTCTTGGTAGCCCAGGTGCCGGATACGCGGATCCACGCAGAGCCAAGCTCCTTGGTGAGAGAAATAAGCTTCTCGTTTGTGGTATCAATAGGGGGATAGTACTGCATAAGGCCTGCCATAGCAGTGTGATTCTGGAATCCGCCCTCAAGCTTGGGGAACTCCTCTGTGCCTGCTATCTGTCCCTCGGTATACGCCTTCCAGAAGGTGCCGCCTGTTACCTCGGTCATCTCTACGTTGTAGGACATAAGTCTCGGGTTAATGCTGCGTATAGCCGCAAGGCCTTCGCTTTTCAGCTCAAGAAAATGTGCCATTGGTCTGAATCTCCTTTTCGTTTTTTTATTTCATCTTTATTTTATCATATACTTGGCGACAATTCAATAGAAAATGTCATTTTATTTCAGATGCAAATTAAAAAAGGGCAGGGAAAAATCCCTGCCCTTCGTATCGGATGTTGCCTATTAAGTATTAATTACTGGAAGTTAACCTCGTTGAGAATCTTGGTGCCGTCCTCATTTACTACTGCAAGAACACAACCCTTATAGTGGGTCTTGTCATTCCAGTTACAGGGAGCGATCTCAAGGGTAACCTCCTGACCTGCAAACGCCTTCAGCCAGTTGTACTGAGCCGCGCTGGAGCAGTAGAGGCTGAGTGTCGTGCCGTCAGAAACAATGTTGATGTTGGTGTAGTAGGTTGTTTCCTTAACCTCAATGGTAGCCTTCACTACATAAACCTCGGTGGAGTGTCTCTCGGTTGCATCAAGTCCGTAGATATATGCAAGATCCTTGTCGGTAATAAACTTCTCGGTGGAGTAAGCGGTGTTGCCGTAGTAGTTTGCAATAACCTCTGCGTTTACGATAGCATCCTGACCGTAGGTGGTGTAGGTGTCATCCTTGATATATCTTTCTCTCATACCGGAGATAACGATCTCGTTACCGATAGCGATGCTCGCAAAGATTGAAGAGTCGTTAACCTTAACTGCAATCATAGAGCCGTCCTCGCCAAAGAGGTAGAAGCCCTGCTGGTTTACAAGAGAGGGACCAACGATACCGCGAACAACAACATTGGTATCCTTATCGGTATTGATAGCCTCTGCGACGGTTATGGAATCAACTGCTGCGTTCTCTTCAACGGTGATAACAACGGTATCAGAGTAGGACATTTCACCGTATGTTGCGGTAACGGTAACGGTAGCAGTACCTGCCTCGCCGCAATGGAAGATGATCTTGCCGTCCTCGGTGGTGAAGTAAACTACCTTCTCATCATTGGAGGAGTAGGAAAGGGTCGCGCCCTCAAAGCCGAGAAGCTCGGAGGAAACAGAGGTGGTAAGCTCCTTTGCAGGATCACCGGTGTAGTTCTCAAGGAACTGTACAAGACCGTGGTAGTCAACGGTAAACTTAGGAGTATCGTCAAGGTTGAACTTATAGCCCTCGTCAATGATCTCAATGGGGAGTAATCTCCAAGCGCAGCCGGAGGAGGTGGACTTGGCGTTAAGAGCTACGAAGTAAACTGTGCAGATCTTGCCGTCAAACTCGTCCATCCACTCAAAGTCACCGCCGTTGCACTGGGTGTATACATAAGAGCCGGTATAACCGTCAAGGTCGTTGATGTAATAGTTGGTAAAGCCGTTGCCGGGTGCCTTCTTCACAAGAGCAGTAGCCTTGAAGATCTTGGCGGTGATATCCTGGGTAACGGGGGTATCCATAATGTTCTTTACCGTGGTCTCGCTGATCCAGGACTTGTCATAGTCGGTCTTGCCCTTGTCGTTGGAGATAAGGTTCGCGTTCTCAAGCTGGTTTGCGCCCTTGTAGCCGAACTTGTTTGCATTGTCAATCTCGGAGCTGAGGATCCAGTAGGTCTTGTCGCCTGCCACCTTAATGGTGTTGCCGATCTCAACCTGGCCTGCAATATCTCCGTCGTATACATAGATGGAGGATGTGCCGTCAACAAGGATCACACCGCTGGGAACATAGCCGTTAGCGTAGGTAATGCGGGCAACAACGCCGCTTACAATAACCTTAGCGCCTACCTCAGCCGCTCTTGCATCTGCAATAGTCATAGAGGTGTAATCAGACTCGTCAAAGGGAGTTTCGTTGTGCTTTACCTCCATAAGGCGAGCGTTCTTAACCTGAGGCTCGTCATCAAATACGCTGAGGATACAGTGGAGAAGAACCTCGTCACCCTTAACAGGTCTGTCGGAAATCTGGGGGAACTTAAGCTCGCCGTCAGAGCTGTATGTACCGTAAACATAAAGCTCACCGGTCTCGTCCTCAATAATCATCTCGCCGAATGCGGGATCCTTAATAGTCTTTACGGTAGCTCTGATGTAGTAGCGGTCTGCAGTTCCGTTAGGATTGCTCTTTGCAAGCTCAATAGCCTCTTTAATAGTGATCTCACGGGAGAGGTCGGGGATGTTGTCCTCGTTAACGGTATGCTCGGTAACGAAGCCGATCTTAACGAAAACGGTGCCCTCGCTTACTGCAAGGTTACATAAAACGAGCATCTCGTCAAGTGCGGCGGGCTTCTGCTTCATGCTGGAATATGCAGATCCGTTAGAAGAATAGAGGGCGTCAATCTTGATGCTGCCACTCTCGTCGGAAACAGTCATGCTTCCCTTGGTGGTGTCCTCAACAGAGTCAACAGTAACTCTGATGTATACCATTCCGTTGGGGGTAAATCCGTCTGCAAGGAGATCGGAGATGCTGGTTACGAAGATCTCGCCACAGCTGTCACACTTGCTGTTGGTTACCTTCTCGTGCTTGCACTCGGGATCCTCGCCACCGTCATCGGGGGTCTCACCGCCGTCATCGGGTGTCTCACCACCGTCATCGGGAGTCTCACCGCCATCGTCGGGTGTCTCACCGCCATCGTCGGGAGTCTCATCGCCGCCGTTGCCTGTGCCGTTCTGTATGCCACCGATAAAATCGTTGATCTTGTCACAAGAAACAACGGTCAGGGACAAAATAACGAGCAGAACAACCGCGATTAAACGAATAATGATAGATGCATTTTTGTTCATTGGTCCGTCCTCTTTCTTTATTAAATTATAATCCATTGTAATTGTATCACTTTTTTGCCGAAATGTCAACAAAAAGAGAGATTCTTATTTATACAAATATTATTCAGCTATCTTGATAATTTTTGTAAGATGTGCTATAATCTACTTAAAAAGACGCGCGCGTGTAAAAGTAAAACGCAAAACAAGAGAAACGGAGGGGTTATTCTATGGAAAAAAACAACCCTAAAGCCTGGCTGTATCTGCTGCCTGCAATACTTTTTCTCGGAGTATTTATGGTATATCCTCTTATAGATGTACTTATTTACTCCTTTGAGGAGGGATATAATTCTGCCTCTCAGACATTTTTCGGCATCGGATTTTATAACTATGAGTACGTTCTGCGTGACCCCTATTTTCTTAAGGCGGTGCAGAACACCTTTATACTCGTTTTTATCACCGTTCCGCTCTCAACCGGACTTTCGCTGCTCATCTCGCTCGCTCTTTGCTCTATTGATAAGCTGCGCGAGGCCTTCCAGACTATATTCTTTCTGCCTTATGTAACCAACACCCTGGCGGTCGGTCTGGTGTTTATGATACTTTTCAAGCCCACCGCATACAACGACGGACTTGTAAATGCCTTTCTCGCCCTCTTCGGCGTATCTCCGATTGACTTTATCAACGGTCCCTATTGGGCAAAGATGCTGGTGCTCTGTCTGTACACTGTATGGATAGTTATGCCCTTTAAGATACTTATTTTCACCAGCGCCATAGCATCTGTGCCCAAGGCATATTATGATGCAGGTCGTGTTGACGGTGCAAGTGAGAGAAGTATGCTGACCAGGATAACTCTCCCCTCTATTTCTCCCACCATCTTCTATCTTGTTATTACGGGCTTTATCGGTGCATTCAAGGCTTACAGCGATGCGGTTGCCCTCTTCGGCACCAATCTCAACTCGGCTGAGATGAACACCATAGTAGGCTATGTATATGATATGCTTTACGGCGACGGCGGCGGTTATCCCTCCTTTGCATCGGCGGCGGCTATCATATTGTTTATAATCGTACTTACCATCACCTGCATCAACCTGCTTGTAAGCAAGAAAAGGGTTCATTATTAAAGGAGGACGCAATGAAAGGCTCACTTGATTACGCAAAACAGCGTGAAAAGCAGCAGGCGCGCAAGACCGTAAAAAAGGTCATTACCTACGCTATGCTGGGAATATGGGCTGTTGTAGTCCTTTTCCCGTTCTATTGGATGCTACTCAGCTCCTTCAAGAGCTACGGCGACTACAACTCAGAGTCGGTACCTCAGTTTATCACCCTGTCTCCCACGGTGGAAAACTATGTTATTGCATTTACCTCAGTACCTCTGCTTGATTATTTCCTTAACACGCTTATTTTTACGGTGGCAACCACCGCGATTATGATGGCGGTAATTATCCCTGCCGCCTTTGCCTTCGCCAGACTGAACTTCAAGGGCAAAAACATACTTTTCGTTCTGTTTCTGTCGCTTATGATGATACCGAGCGAGCTCGTTATTATCACGAACTTTGTCACTATCACCGAGCTTGACCTGCGTAACACCTTTACGGGCCTGATTTTGCCGTCGGTGACGTCAATTTTCTATATTTATCTTTTGAAAGAAAACTTCTCGCAGATTCCCGACGAGCTTTATTACGCCGCCAAGATTGACGGCACGGGCGACTTCAAGTATATGATGCGGGTTATGCTCCCGATGTG
>JAZSIK010000025.1:0-7815 GCA_045533775.1 Eubacteriales bacterium | reverse complement strand
GCCTTGTATCCCGATTGTAGTCTGTCTGACCTTTATGATGAAGTTGTGATGCCGCCCGAACTCCGCAAAGCACACCAAGCAAACGATAAAGCGGTTATGCAAGCCTACGGCTTCTGGGGTAAGCTCAACACCGAATCTGCTTGTGTGGCAGAACTTATGAAAATGTATCAAAAGTTGGTAGGTGGCTGATATGAAAATAGAGTATATACATTGCAAAACAACAATCAAATCCGATTTACGAAATGAAATTAAATGATCTCTCTGAAAACTATTCTTTGGAAGAGGTTTTGTTGAAAAAATGACTTTAGGGTGGTGTTATGGCAAAAGGATTGTTATTAGGTGCAGGATTTTCCTTTGATTTGGGAATGCCTTTAGCTTCTGAATTTTCTGATACATTGTTCAGTTTTTTCAATGTTACGAAGATGACTCGAATAATAAATAACATGAGAGGGCATAGACCATATAGCAATGATAGGACTCTTTGTGATACTACGTTAAGCCAGTTCATTGATATTTATAACGAATTTCTAAATTCAAACAATAAGAATTACGAAGAATTATTTAAAATTATCGAAGACTTGCCTTTATCAAGCGGTGTAGCACAAGAAACAAGACATTATTTTTTGGGAAAGCTAAGAACTATTATCAACGAGTTGTTCCTTATATATCAAAAAGAAACATATCTGTATTATCTATTAAACAGGGATAAATACAAATGGTTAATTGTTGAGTTTTCTAAAGGTGAATTATGGATCTTTACATTAAACCACGATCTTCTTATTGAAATGTTGTGCATTGACTATAATATTTCTCTTTTTGAAGGGTATTATCATACATTTCAAGTTCCTCAATCCAATCAAAATCTGCAAGACATTTTTGAATTTGGTCACATTGACGCTACAGAAAAGAATGTTGAAAAATTAAATTATCCAATAAATTCAAAAGGTATAAATCTTTTGAAAATACATGGTGGGCTAAACGAGTATTTTCAAGGTGATGAAAAAAGCGGTAGATATAGGTTGTTTTTCCCAATTAACAACTGTAAGGATTCTCTTGATTATCTAACAAAATTAGATCAATATGTGCACGCTCCCCATTATTACATAAATGGCAGAAAGCCCAATATTGAAGGAGAAATATGTTTTAGTGATTTTGATGGAAAAATGCAATTTATGCAACCTTCTATCTTGATTGGAAGCAAAAAATATCACACAACGCTTTCTAATCATCGACACGAAGAAAAGATAGAACTGTTTTCTTCTGGATTGGAAAAAATCGACGAATTATACATTATTGGATATAGCTTCGGGGATAAACACATAAATCATCGGATTTCTCATGCGATGCATTTGAATAATAGCTTAAAGGTTTTGATTGTAAATCCGACTTATGAAAGACAGGAAATATTTGAACCATTTGATTACAATGGGAGAGTAACATATTGCAATACAATATTTCCAATTTGGGCTGACTACAAAGCAACGGGTAAATGGGATTTGGATTTTCGCAAGAAAATAGACGAACTGACAATTTCCGTTAGAAAACCGATGATGAATCTAATTAAAGACCGCTTGTTAAAAAGTTAAAGCTATTAAGAACAAAAAGCCGCTATCAAAGCGTGATTGAAACGCCGCGATAGCGGCTTTTTATATTAATGCCTTTAGGCAGTTGAGCGCGAAGTGCGAAACAGGCAACCCCGCGCTATGCGTGGGGGTAAGAACAGGTTATACCAAAAAATCTCCTAATGTGGTACAATAAGATGCTCAAGTCTATTGCACAACGAAAGGAGAAAGAATGGCAAACCAAACAAATAGTTTATCCCATACTAAATGGGTTTGTAAGTATCACATAGTATTCGTACCGAAGTACAGGAGGAAAATCATATATAATCAGTATCGCGCAGATTTGCAAGAGATAATCCGGACTCTGTGCAAATATAAAGGCGTAGAAATACTTGAGGGAAATATGATGCCCGACCATGTGCACCTACTAATAAGTATACCACCAAAAACGAGCGTGTCAAGTTTTATGGGGTATTTAAAAGGAAAAAGTGCGTTAATGATGTTCGACAAACATGCAAATTTGAAGTACAAGTTTGGAAACCGACACTTTTGGGCAGAGGGGTATTACGTTAGTACCGTAGGACTGAACGAAAGCACCATCCGAAAGTATATAGAGGATCAAGAAAAGCACGATATAGCACTTGACAAGTTGAGTGTGAAAGAGTACGAAGACCCTTTTAAGGGTAGCAAGTAATACAAACGCCCTTTAAGGGGCGGCAAAAGAGGCAAAGGCAATAGGCTTGAGTATACGAAAGCCAGCGACTTGAGTCGCTGGCCGGTAGTATTGGGCTTTTAGCCCTTGTGCAAACCACCCGTTTGACGGGTGGTTATGATTTAGTCCTTTAATTGCAATATAAAATCTGATCAACTAAAAGAGATTTTAAGTATCCTGCGGCTATTGTTGCATCTGAAAGTTTTTCTGAAAGTATTTCGTGGCCGCTTGTAGCATTAGCGTACGACGCATACCACCAGCCATCAGTATTTTCAAAGTAAGCATAGGTGAGATTTGTGCAGTCTGAAAACGCTAAATTCCATATACGAGTAACAGTTTTGGGAATATTAACGCTTACAAGACCGGAGCATCCTTTGAATGCCATCTGACCTATCTCGGTTATTTCTCCCGTTATCGTTACGTGCTTCAATTTTGCGGGGATATAATACTTGTAATAGCGACCTGCCGAATAATAATGATAATCGGATGCGCTGCCGGATTTATATCCGAACAAATATCCAATGTGCGACGTAATCTCCGGTATGCTTATGCTTTCAACGTTTGCGCACCCCTGAAATGCGTGAGCCTCTGCCACGCTACCGTTAGGAATGGTTATACTGACTATACTTTCACAGTTATAAAAGGCGTATTTCCTTATCAGCTTTAATTCTTCGGGCGCTACGAAGCTTACAACGGGCTCGCCGTTCAGATACAATATCTTGCCGTAGCACAACGGGTTGGATGCACCGGAGGCAAAATCTATGCCGGCCCAGCTTGTAATATCACTGATATAGACACCTTCGATTGAAGTTGCGCCCTCGAACGCATATGCATCTATAACCGTTACACTCTTCGGTATAGTTACGCTCACGATATTTTTACAGCTAAACGCGTAAGTTGGAATACGAGTTATTCCTTCAGGAATAACGAGATCGGTTAATAGTTCTTCCTTGAGATAAAGATAATCAGCCCAAACAAGCGGATTCGCGGTATAATCGGTGAAGCCTATATTGCACCACGCAACCAAATTGTCTATATACACGTTAGTAACTGAAGAGGTCTGTCCGAACGCGTCCTGCTCTATTGTCTGCACGGTATTTGGTATAGTTACGTCTACGAGATTTTTGCAGCCATAGAATGCCGACTTGCCTATTTCCTGTACACCATCCAAAATATCTACGCTGACGAGATTTTCACACTTGTAAAAAGCATAATCGTTTATACGAGAGACACTTCCAGGTATCACAAGTTCTCTTATCAGAGCATTATCAAGATAAAGATTGCGTGCGTAATAGAGAGGAGTAGCGTAAATGTCGGCATATTTTACAGCACACCAACTTTCCACATCATGAATATATACCGCCGAAAGAGCAGAGCAACCGTTAAAGGCGTTCTTTCCTACGCTGCTTAAACTATTGCCTATATCAATTTTTGATAGCTTCGTACAGTTCAAGAAGGCGTATTCGCCTATTTCTTGCACACCGTTACCAATATCTGCGCTTTGAAGAGCTGTGCACTGTGCAAAGGCACGGCTCTCTATGCTTTTAACGTTGTCGGGGAGCTCTACGGTGACAAATCCCTTGCAGGCCTCAAAGGCACTTGCGCCCAAGGAAGCTACAGACTTTCCAAAGGATATCTCGGAAAGCGATGTGCATCCGTAGAAGGCAAAGGCTCCAATGCTATTACATACGCTGCCGTCTGCAAATTTTACCGAAATTATTTTAGGTGCATAAAGATTTCCATAAGGACAGAACAAATACGCAGGAATGTCCATTACTTTTTCGCCTATTATCACCTCTATTCCGCTTGTGCTTTCACCGGCACGATAGAAGACGTAGTTTTTAACAGACAAATCGTTCATGCTTATTGCATCGAATAAAATCTCGGTTAAAGCGGTGCAGGAATTGAACGCATACGTGCCTATGTTCTTAACGTTTTCCGGTATTCTTATACTGTTAAGACCGGTGCAGGCATTGAAGGCGTAAGAGCCAATATCGGTTATGCTGTCGGGCAGCTCTATTGCAGGAAGTGAAGAGCAACCCGAGAAAGCATAGTTCCCGATTGACGTTAGGCTTTGGGGAAGCTTGACACTAAGAAGACTTTTGCAACCAAGAAATGTTCGCTCGTTGATGGTTTTTATTCCATTTGGAATTACTATACTATCAAGAGCTGTACAGTTGTAAAAGGCGGAGCTTCCAATATCCGAAACAGACGCGCCTATATTAATCGATACAAGAGCCGTACTGCCGGAAAAAGCCTCATTAGAGATGTGTTTCACCGTATCGCCTATGTTCACCTCTTCCAGCGTCGAGCAGTTCATAAAGACCTGTTTTTTTATTTCCTCGCCGTTAACCGTTACGGTCTTTATATTAGCGGGAATATTGTAGGTGAAATATTTTTTAGACTGGGTTGCGTCATAGTAGTGATAGGAGGAGGACGACGTTGAGGCGGTGTAACCGAATATATATCCGAAATGAGACTTATAACCGGTTGAATCTCTGCTTGCACCCACGAATGGCAACGTCAAGTCTTCCAAAGATTTCCAAGCATAAGTGTAGAATGCACTCTCTGCTATAACATTAGCGCTATTGCTGACAGTAACGCTTTTCAAGGTAGAGGGGATATGATACCAATAATATTTGGATGTGGAGCTGTCATAATAGCTGTAGTTGTACGGAGGATTAGAGCTGTTATATGTGGTATAACCGAATATATATCCGAAATGCGACATATATCCGCTAGCTCCATCGGTTGCTCCGACGAACGGAACGGTTATACTTTCGAGAGCAGAGCAATTGTAGAAGGCGGCTACGCCTATTTCGGTAACGCTGTCCGGTATAACGACGCTCTTTATATGCTCACTGCTGAAGAGATACGGAGCAAGATAGGTAACGCCGTTCGGTACTACAATATCGGTCAGTGTAACGTTTTCAAGCTGTAAGCAGTTTGCATAATAAAGTGGGTTTGAAATTACGTCTGCAAACTTTACGTTGCACCAAGCCTCTATATCATATATGTTTACGGTTGAGAGAGCGGTGCATCCGGAGAAAGCGTAAGTTTCAATGCTCTTCAACGCCTTGCCCAGCTGAATTGAACTCATACTGGTACAGCCCGAAAATGCGTACTTGCCGATGGTTTCTATATTTTTTGTATTCCAGACTCGAAGCAGACGGGTGCAGTTCATAAATGCACGCTCTCCGATTCCCTTAACACTGTCAGAGAAGAAAACTTCGTAGACAGACCTGCAGTTGATGAAGGCATAATCGTTTATGTACTCTATGCCATCGGGTATTGTAATCGAACCGCCGGTGATATGTTCGCCCCACAAATCAGTTATGAAGAAATACTGTGCGTAATAGAGAGGGTTCGAGAACATATCGTAGAATTTTATACCGCACCAGCTTGCAACGTCCTTTACGTACACGTCTGTAATAGCAGTGCATTTTTCGAACGCTTTTCCATAGATATCCTTAACCCCGCTACCCATACGTACGGCTGTCAGACTATCGCATGAATAGAAGGCGGCAGGATAGATAGTTGTCACACTGTTCGGAATGGAGATTGCCTTGATGCTATCGCAATTATAAAAGGCGGAGGTTCCTATTGTGATGACACCGGAGCCGATGGCGAGTTTTTCAAGAGACGTGCAGCCGTTAAAGGCAAAATCGCCGATAAAAGTAACGCTGTCGGGAATGTTGATGCTCACAAGAGATTCAAGGGAGTCGAATGCTTGCTTTCCTATAGTTTTGCATACACTTCCTTCCTCGAATTCAACGCTTACTATCTTGTCGTCAAACCAAGCCGTGCCGACAAAAATGGATTCCGGAATTATTTCAACCTTATTTCCGATTTTAACAGTTATACCGTTACCGTTTTTTCCAAGTTCATTGAAAGCACCTGCATTTTCAATAAGGGCTATGGCGTTATAACGAATTTCTTCAAGGTCGTAACAACAGGAAAAAGCATTATAGCCGAGTGTCGTTACCTTCTCCGGAATGGTAATAGAAGTCAAGGCGTCACAATGATAAAAAGCTCCGTCGTATATCGCTGTTACGCTCTCGGGAATATATACGCTCGCAAGAGAAGTACACCTTAAGAACATGTATTTGGGAATGCTCGTTATGTTGTTGGGAAGCTTCGCCGATGCAAGAGCCGCACATTCTGCAAAGATATTGTCACCCATTGATGTCCAGACCGAGCTTTCTGCGAACTCTACGCTCTTAAGCGAAGTACACAGACGAAACGCCTCTCTTCCGATGCTATTAACACTGTCCGGGATTATTATGTCCGTTATTGTAGTGCAATTATAAAATGCTTCCTCATAAATTCCCGTTACGCGATCGCCGTCTGGCGATGTATAGGGAATTACTATCTCGATATCCTTACAGCTACCAATGCCCGAAACCGAACAGGTTCCGTTATTGTTAGATTTGAACTCTAGTCCTACGCTTATTTTTCTGTTGCAATATATGCAAATACCGTTTTCACATTTGTGATCTTTTATGAAGTATTTAGAGGTCCTTGAAAGTTCTTTATCACAAACGCTGCAATACACAACCTCCTCGTGTGTACCGTCGGCAAAGCAAGTTGCAAAGACTTCGTTTTCCTTTACTGCGGGGGAGGGGGAGCAGGTGTGGAATCCGATTTTAGTATCTCCGGTTTCGGCATTTACTATTATGTTCTGTGTTCCGACGGTTATCTCGTGACTCTTTGTGCCGTCAGTAGTTGTGACGGTGACAACGTCACCTTCCTTATAGAATCCGCTATTAGTGCCGTCTGCGAGAGTGCCGTCCTCAACGGAGACCTTGTAGAACCTATCGGTCGCAAGTCTGTCGGTATTATAGTCAGTGTATATCTGCACTGCCGCACCGTAGGAAAGCACCGCCTCAAGAGTGCTCCTCAGAGTTTCGTTCTCGGTAGCAGTACCCGTGTAGCCGAGTTTGTTGTGCGCGTAGCGGATAACGCTGTATTTCGAGAGGTCACTGTAATAGGAAGCTCCGCCGACCTCGATGTATGCTCTGGCATAAACCGCCTCGGTCATCTGATGCGCGCCAAGCACGTCGCAATCAAACACCTTGCAGGACTTGTCCAAAACGGTTTCATATCTTTCCGAGTCGAGAACGTATGCTTCAGTGCCCTTGACGTACTCGCTCTCGCTTGATTTGGGCTCCGTCCATACAAGGAGCTTTACGTCAGCCATATCCACGTTTTCACCCGATACGGCGTAGAGTATTGAAATCTCGTCAACGAAGGAGAGGTTTGCCGCCTCGATGTTGAGCGAGGGTTCGCCTTCTGCCGTAGTCACTAAAGGCAGGGCAGCAAGAAGCGCCAAGGTCAGCGCTATCAGAAGTATTTTCGTAAATTTTTTCATTTCTTTCTCCTTAAATGATAATATCGGCCTCGCCTTGAGGAGAGGCTCCTGCGTAGCAGGTGGTGAGGTGTAGAATGCGGAGCATTCGTGCCTTATCAAAACTAGGAATAACGCCGTCTCACAACGGCTACACCTCATCCGTCGCGTTCCGCGCCACCTTCCCCTCAAAA
>JAZSIK010000016.1:0-4444 GCA_045533775.1 Eubacteriales bacterium | reverse complement strand
AACAAAGTTAACAATTACATACTATATATTGAAAGGAAGACAGTTATGGATACTAAGCTTTTAGTCGTAGATGATGACCTTAATATCTGCGATATGCTGAGACTTTATTTTGAAAACGAAGGATACAATGTAAAGACCGCCAACGACGGTATGGAAGGTATTGCGGCCTTCAAAACATTTGAGCCCGACCTTGTGCTGCTTGACATTATGATGCCCAAAAAGGACGGCTGGCAGGTGTGCCGCGAGATCAGAGAGATTTCCTCCAAGCCCGTAATTATGATCACCGCTAAGGGCGAGGTGTTTGACAAGGTGCTTGGTCTTGAGCTGGGCGCGGATGACTTTATCGTTAAGCCCTTTGATATGAAGGAGCTTTCTGCACGAATAAAGGCTGTGCTCCGTCGCTACAATTCACACAACAAGGACAGTGACGATGAGGTCGTCAGATTTGAAAATATGGAGATCAGCCTTCAGAAGTATGAGCTAAAGCTTTGCGGCAAGGCTATTGATATTCCTCCCAAGGAGCTTGAGCTGCTCTATTTCCTCTCCTCTAACTACAACAGAGTTTTCACCAGAGATCAGCTGCTTGATAAGGTATGGGGCTTTGACTACCTGGGTGACTCAAGAACGGTTGACGTTCACGTAAAGAGACTTCGTGAAAAGCTTGAGGGCGTGTCTGACAAGTGGACTCTCAAAACTGTATGGGGCGTTGGATACAAGTTTGAATCCTTCACCTGATAAATAAACATCAAGGGGCTTTGCTAATTGCAAAGCCCCTTTTACTATGCGATTATGTTAGAAATTAAATGTGAGCTGATCAAGAAGCGAGCCGTTTGAAGGCAGAGCAAGCTTTTTACACTTGAGAGCATCCTCACCGATATCATCAATTCTATCGGTCACGAGATCAACCTTGACGCCACGCTTTGCAAACTTCATAATCTGAACACCTGCGGCAGTTCTGGTAGCCTTCTCGGGTATGAGGCTACTCTTGATAAGCATTCCCCTGCCCGCTGTGCTTCGGATAAAAATATTTACAGGCTTATCGCCCTCATATACCGCGCCCGCCAGAGGAGACTCGGAGGAATATGCGCCGGATATCTTACGGCGACGGGTCTTTGCCTCATAAGCTCCAAGCTTAACGCGCAGACCTTTACCGTTTTCAAAGATATAAACCATATGATGCTCGGGATTAAGATCATAAACCATCTTGCAGGCTATAACGTGCTCGTCGTCGTCCATTGAAAGCTTAGTGGGAACATAATCACCCATTTGACTTGCCTTTGACAGATCAAAATCAGCAACTCTCGCGCGATATATCTGAGCCTTGTCGGTGAAGAACAGAACGTCTCCGCGGTTGTCGGTGTCCTCCTGGTAGATTACAAAATCTCCCTCCTTCACCTTCTGCTCATCTGCAGAGCGCACAGCCTGTACAGACAGCTTTTTGAAATATCCGCCCTTAGTGAGAATGAGACGGCAATTATAGTTCTCAAAGAAGAGATCCTCCTTGGGTCCCGGAGCGCTCTCCTCCTGTGCAATTATCTCTGTCCTTCTCGGCTTGCCGTACTTCTTCTTAACCTCCTGGAGCTTGGCAATAATAGTTCCCTTCAGCTTAATCTCGTCGCGCAGAGTTTCCTTTATATCTGCGATCTGAGTCTCAAGCTGGCTGATCTCCTCAACGCGGTTGATTATGTACTGTCTGTTAAGATTTCTCAGCTTTATCTCAGCAATATACTCTGCCTGTATCTTTGTAAGGCTGAAGCCTGCGGCAAGGTTGGGTACAACATCCTCCTCGCGCTCGGTGTTTCTGATAATTCTGATAGCCTTATCAATATCAAGCAAAATTGCTGCAAGACCGCGAAGCAGCTCAAGCTTATGCTCCTTTTTACCAAGCTCAAAGGTAAGCTGGCGTGTCACACACTTAACGCGGAACTTTATCCACTCGGTGAGGATCTCCCTGATACCGAGCTGCATAGGTGTGCCGTCAACAAGAATGTTAAAGTTACAGTCAAAGTTGTTCTGAAGCTCGGTAACTGCAAAGAGCTTTTTCATAACAAGCTCAGGGTCTGCATCCTTCTTAAGATCAAAAGTAAGCTTGAAGCCGTTAAGGTCAATGGCGTCTCTTACGTCTGCCACCTCGCGCAGCTTCCCGGTCTTGATCATATCGGTTGCCTTTTTCATTATTGCCTCAATAGATGAGGAATAAGGAATCTCCAGCACATCAATGCAGTTATTCTTCTTGTTGTACTCGTACTTGGCACGCATTTTTATGCTGCCGTATCCCGTCTCATATATCTTGCGCATCTGATCTCTGTCATAAAGAATCTGCGCTCCGCCCGGGAAATCAGGAGCCTTTACTATGTCAAGCATCCTGTCAAGCGTGGTATTGGGATTTTTCAGCAGCGCGATAGTACCGTCACATATCTCGTTGAGATTAAAGGAGCAGATAGAGCACGCCATACCAACCGCAATACCGAGATTGGGAGATACGAGTATATTGGGAAATGTGGTGGGAAGGAGCGCGGGCTCCTCCATAGTATTATCATAGTTGGGAATGAAATCCACCGCATCTTTATCAATTCCGGAGAATAATTCCTGGCAGAAATCATCAAGCTTCGCTTCGGTATATCTTGAAGCTGCGTATGCCATATCCCTGGAATAGTGCTTACCGAAGGAGCCCTTGGAATCAATGAAGGGGTGAAGAAGCGCCTCGTGACCTCTTGTAAGACGCACCATAGTTTCATAAATGGAGGCGTCGCCGTGGGGATTAAGACGCATAGTCTGTCCAACGATATTTGCGCTTTTTGTCTTCTGCTTTGTGAGAAGCCCCATATCATACATAGTATACAGGAGCTTTCTGTGAGCAGGCTTAAAGCCGTCTATCTCCGGTAGTGCTCTTGACACTATAACACTCATAGCGTAAGGCATATAGTTTTTCTCAAGAGTCTCGGTTATAGGCTGCAGGGTTGCAGCAGCCTCATTTTCCATTGGATTTTCTATAACTTTTTTCTTTTTAGCCATTTTTACCCTGCCTTAAGTTAATTACGGTGTGCGCCGCGGCACGAATCATTCTGTTATACAGCGCAAGACCGACTCCCTCCCTTGAAGGAAGAGGGGCGTATATTTTATCATAGCTCTTGCCATCAATCTCTCTGAGAATTGCAAAGAGAGAGTGAGCCTGTTCGTTAATATTATCTTTTGCGCCGAGAATATAGAGATCCGCCTCGGGGATTTCCCTGTAAAGAAAACCTCTGTCCTCGGTGTAGCAGATCACTGCGATCTTCTCAGGCGAAGTGCCGATATAGTTTACTATCTCATCTATCTCTCCGTCAAGAAGAAGCAAGGGAGAGGCGGGAGCGTAATGCCTGTATTTCATACCAGGGGAGAGGGCAACCTGTCCTTCACGAAGTTCACCAACTACCGCGTCTGCAACTGTTACAGGTGCAACACAGGCAAGCTCGTCAACCGTTATCTTTCCAGGACGAAGAAGGGTCAAAGAGCCGTCATCCTCAAGCTTTACAATAGTGGACTCAAGTCCTATATCGCATCTGCCACCGTCTATGATCATCTCAATTCTTCCCCGCATATCGCGGATTACATGAGACGCCTCGGTGGGTGACGGACTACCCGACAAATTGGCTGAGGGAGCAGCGATCGGCTTACCCGACAGCTCAATAAGTTTCCTTGCAATAGGATTAGAAGGACATCTTACCGCCACAGTACTAAGTCCGCCGCGGGTCTGGGTAGGAACGGTATCCTTGGCTCTCATAACCACGGTGAGCGGGCCTGGCATAAAACGGGACGCAAGCATATAATAAGTATTATCGGTGTAGGTATATTCCTCGGCTTCCTTGGGATCAGAAATATGAATTATCAAGGGGTTGTCCGAGGGTCTGCCCTTTGCTGCATATATCTTTTTTGCGGCATCGGGATTAGTGCCGTCGCCTCCGAGTCCGTAAACCGTTTCGGTAGGAAATGCTACCAATCCACCCTGCTTTATAATTTCTGCCGCTTTTTTTATATCATTTTCCGACTTTTCAAGCTCTGCGGGATTGATTATAACTACTTCAGTTGTCATTTTGTTCTCCCTTTAAGCGCTCTGCAGTATCGGCAGCAATAAGATCGTCTACAATAGTGTCAATATCTCCGTTAAGGAATCCGCCAAGTGAGTAGATCGTCTTATTTATTCTGTGATCGGTAACGCGGGACTGTGGGAAATTATATGTTCTGATCTTCTCGCTGCGATCACCGCTTCCTACCTGACTCTTACGGGTGGAGGCAATCTCCTCCTCCTGTGCGCGAAGCTTCATATCATAGAGCTTGGAATAGAGTATTTTAAGCGCCTTTTCCTTATTCTGAAGCTGGCTTCTTTCCTGGTCACACTCAATTACGATGTCCGAGGGCTTGTGTGTAAGTCTTACTGCAGACTCTGTCTTATTGATATGCTGAC
>JAZSIK010000077.1:0-52543 GCA_045533775.1 Eubacteriales bacterium | reverse complement strand
ACCTCTAGCTCAGTTGGTAGAGCAACTGACTCTTAATCAGTGGGTCCAGGGTTCGAGTCCCTGGAGGTGCACCAATATATTCCTCGATAGCTCAGTCGGTAGAGCGCATGACTGTTAATCATGATGTCACTGGTTCGAGCCTAGTTCGGGGAGCCATAAAGGGATTGCTAAGCAGTCCCTTTTTTATTTTACATAAAGGGAATAATACCAGTGACATCAGCCTAACAGTCATTGTTCGCTATGCGAACTGACTGTGAAAGGGCTACCGTGCAGCTATGTTATGTCAATGGCGCAAGCTACAATGCAGACCAAGAGGTATTCCCACGGCTTAACGCCCAATACCGCAAGCGGTATACATGAGGCACTCGCTTGATCTCGGTTCGGGGAGCCATATTAGTGCAACAATTTTGCACCCTAATACAAAAGTCCTTGATTTTCAAGGGCTTTTCGTGTTTTTAGGGGTAAAAAACACACCTTTCACCATTGCACCTTTTCTTGAATCTTTTGGTCTCGAACTTGCGACTTTTTATTTTCTATTACAACAAGAGGTTATTGCAAATTGTGTAGAAATATGTTATAATATATTAAAGAGGTGATAATATGACTTTCAACAAGACAATTCAAATATGCATTTTTGATGGTAATCCTAATGGAAGGATTATGTGCGAGTTATCCAATTGGAACGGACGTGTGTATAAAATTTCAAGAAATGATTTGAGCGAATTTGCTAATCGTCCAGATTGTGAGTATACTGGCGTTTATTTCCTTTTTGGAAAAAATGAGGATAATAAAGATACTGTTTATGTTGGCGAAGCAGAGAAGATGCTTGTTAGATTGAAACAACATTTGAAAGATCATAACTACTGGAACGATTGTGTGGTTGTTATATCAAAGGATAATATCTTGAATAAAGCCCATGTGAAATATCTTGAAAACAAATTCTATACTCTTGCTGTAGATTCCAAACGGTCATCAATTGTTAACAATACGGTGCCGACGTGTTCCTCAATTTCAGAGTTCGACGAATCCATGTTGACGGAATTTATTGAAAATGCAAGACTATTAGTCAATACCCTAGGCTACAAAGTGTTTGACAAGATTGACACATCGGTTGTGGAAAAAGAAAACAGCGACATTATTTTTCATATTGCAGCTGCACGAGGAGCTGATGCAAAGGGATTGCTTGTGCCAGACGGCTTTATGGTGATCAAGGGTTCGAAAATTGCTAAAGATACAGTTCCAAGTATGGCAAGTAATCTTGTGAATTTGAGAAACATAATGCTGGAAAAAAACATAATAAATCAAGAGTTTGTCTTCGTTACTGACTATATATTTACAAGTCCTTCATTAGCTGCTGCTATTGTAATGGGTAGAAATGCTAATGGTCGAACAGAGTGGAAGAATATTAATAATAAGAGTATTAAGGATATTGAGGAAGGATAACCGTTATAGATCTCGAACCTGTTCTTTCTTTTTGTAAAATTATTAATTGGAGTGGTAAAAATCAATCTGTTAACGTCTTTTTTTTGCAATGAAATCAAGTATTAGTGTTGACGTAAAAAACTAATGCAAAGAATTGCTTATGAGAAAGTTATATATGATCTAATGCAAGCTTCATCATTGGTGTTTCCTGGTCATTATGAACATATCGTAAAACAACCAAATAAAGAATGTGATTTTATAGAAGCAACTAATAAAACAAAATATGATGCGAAGTTGGTTATGACTACACAGCTTGGAAAAGCTTTTTTGAGTCGCAACTGAAATGTGAACAATTACATTACGGAGAAACTACGCGTCTTTATGGATTCGCGCTTCACTTTGAAAGCACCACTTGGTTAATAATCTTAATGGATTGTAATGATGCTTATTTTTTTATAACGGTAAAGGATCCGAATGGCATAGGAAAAATATTGATACGGTAGGAAAACTATTGAGCACCATTACAATTGCCGGGTAAATGTTTAGAGTTAAAAAACGAGCTTGAATATCAAGCTCGTTTTTCTATGATATATTCTTTTTAATTGCTTCCTCAACGATCTCGCCTATTATCCTCATTCCATCCTCGTCGGGATGAAGACCGTCTCCGGTATTCATATAGTAGAAATCGTTATTCAAGCGGCTGCGAAACAGATCAGCAATAAAGAAGTTATCGCCTGCACTTTTCACGGCATTCTCAATAGCTTCATTGAAAAGCTCTGCTCGCGCTTTCAGATAAACATCTCTATCTGGGAGATTGACGCAACAGACCTTTGCAAGGGGGAAGCTTTGTTTAATTACCTCAAGCGTTTTGGTATAGTCCTGTGCGAAGATTTTTGCATCAATCGCGCGCCCCAAATCATTCATTCCCATAAAAACTATGACAAGATCAGGTTGCTCTCCCGAGTCTCTCGCCAGCTGACAGGCGCGGTTTACCCCGGAGCTCTCATCATCCTGTCCGCTGAGATTACCGCCCGACCAGGAATTGTTTACGCACAGAGTAAGCCCCATCCTGTTTATCACCTGCATCCAATAGGTCTTTTCAAGAGGGAAGGGCTTGCGGTAATGACACGGGTTAGCAAAAGTAGTAGAGTTTGCATTGGCATTATTGGAGACGCCATCGTAGGTAGAAATGCTGTCACCGAGTATAGAAATAAGTCTGCTTTCTGACATAACACATCTCCTTTCATCGTTTTGTTTATATTATACTATTTTATTGCCTCGTAGTCAAGATTCATTCTTGATTTATATCAATACAGTTGTATTAATCGTCAAAATAAGTTATTGACTTTATCAGAACGTGATAGTATAATTGATTTGAACGAAGCATCGCGTTGTATTTACGAAAAGGAGAAAAAATGATGAAAATAGGTGAAAAAATAAGGCAGATGAGGCACGAATCATCTTTGACTCAGGAACAATTAGCTCAAAAGTTAGGAGTAAGTGCTCAGTCTGTGTCTAAGTGGGAAAATGGAATTACTATGCCCGACATCACATTGCTTCCCGATATTGCTGAAAGCTTTGGTGTGAGTATTGATGAGCTTTTTGATCTGACGGTAGAGCAAAAGCTCCGACGTATTGAAAAACGCATAGAGATAGAGGAAGAGCTTTCTGAGCGAACCTTTAAGGAGTACGAGAGCTTTCTTCAGGATCAGCTTAACGAAGGAAAGAATAGAACTGCATCTCTTTCCTTGCTTGCTAATCTTTATTATCATCGTATGGAGGCTGATAGCCAAAGAGTCAGCAGGTATGGCAGAGAAGCGATACTTGCGGATCCCACAAAAAAGGATTGCCAATGGCTTCTTGATAAAGCCGAGGGACACGCTATATGGGATTGGAACATATCAAACCACTCGGCTGCGATAGACTTTTACCGCGAGGTCATTAAGGCGGATAGGGGAGAGCCCAAGTCGGCTTTGCCATACTATTATTTGATTGACAATCTTCTTGCCGATAACAGAGCAGATGAGGCGGAGGCGGCACATAAGGTATTTGCCACTCTTCCGTCTGCAAATCCCGTTATGGTAGATGTTTATAAGGCATATATCGCGCTTGCAAGATATGATGTCGCCTGTGCCGATACAATTATTGAGTCTTGTGTTAATGCGCATCCAGAGGACTTTGGCTATCTCTTTGAGGCGGCGCAGTATTATGCAAGAAAATGTGACTATAAGAAGGCAATAGAGCTTTACGAGAGATCCTGGATGCAGGAGGTGGCACCCAGATTTTGGGACGCGCTTCAGGGAATTGCTACTATTTACAATATACAGGGCGACAAAGAGCGCGCAGCAGAAACATATGATAAAATCCTTGAATGCCTTATGACAGATTGGGGTTACACCCGTGAGGATAAGCCATATAAAGAGGTTTTGCATATGAAGTCCAAGGCATTAAAATAAAGAAAAAGGCGAACTTTTCGCCTTTTTTATTTTTCTATTGACAAACTCCTGTTCGTGTGTTATAATAAGGTAACGAACTCCCGTTCGCCCCCACGAAATTAAGAGGAGATTAATTATGAGAGCAAAGAATGATGAGAGAAAAATGGAGGTATACCGCTTCGTAACCGATTTTATGAAGGAGCGCGGTGTATGTCCCACCACGCAGGAGATAGGCGATACACTTGGTATGGCAAAGTCTACTGTGTCAAAGTATATGAACCGACTTATGGATGACGGACTTATAGAGAAGTACGGCAGATATCAGACCGTTATTGCCGACTCGCCTCTTCTTCCTCCCGATTATGCTATGATGCCTGTCGTAGGCTCTATCGCTTGCGGTCAGCCCGTGCTTGCCATTGAGGAGGTTGAGGAGTATATTCCTATTAATGTCGGTATGCTTGGTTACGGCGAATATTTTGGTCTTATCGCTCGCGGTGATTCTATGATAGATGCCGGTATTTGCGACGGAGATACCGTTTATGTACGCAAGCAGAATACTGCTATTGACGGTGAGATCGTTGTTGCAATGATAGAGGACGAGTATTCTGACGGTTGGAGTGCTACTCTTAAGAGGTTCTACCGTGATATGAAAAACGGCAGATACATTCTCCATCCCGAAAACACCAGACTTAACGATATTATTGTAGATAAGGTGCATGTTGTTGGTGTTGCCGTACGAGTTCTTAAGAATCTTGAGACGGCTAAGAGAAGATTTTGTTAATTTAGACTGAATGATGGGGTACAAATTATGAAAAGAATACTATCCCTTACTATCATTGTAGCCATAGCCTGCCTTGTGCTTAGCGGCTGCGATATTATTTTTGGCTTTACCTTAGGACATGTTTGTGATTATAGCGAGTGGGAGGTAACCAAGGATCCTACCTGTACTGAGAGAGGCGAGGAGGAGCGCTATTGCCTGGAGTGCTTTGACACCCAGACAAGATATACAAAGCTGGCAGATCATACTCCCGAGGATTTTGAGGGGCTTGCCGCCACCTGTACAAAGGAGGGAAAGACGGCGGGGCAGTACTGCTCTGAGTGTATGTTGATTCTTTCGGGCATACAGTCTATTAAGCCCTTCGGTCACACCGAGGTAATAGATCCTGCAGTTCCTATGACCGACAACGCTCCCGGCAGAACCGAGGGAAAGCATTGCTCCACCTGTGGCGAGATTTTAGTAAAGCAGATGTCGGTGTTCTCAGGAGAATATTCTGATGCCGACCGGTACCACGGCGACTATGCATATGAGTCTCTTCTGACTCAGGCGAGCAGTAATGCTATGAGAGATTTTTATCTTGAAATTGATGCAGCAGCCTCTGATTTCCATAATTCTCTCAACGATGCTAAAACAAAGGAAATTAGTGGAAACACTATTTATTATGCGGCAGAAATATATTTTGATGACAATGGTCTTGAAAAGACCGAGGCTATTACAACCTGGTCTGCATATGTAAAGGATCATCCCTTGTACTATTGGATGTCGGGCGGAATCAGCTATACCGATACATATATTTCTATCATCGTTGACGAGAGCTATGCCGACGGTGAGACCCGCGAGGAGATTAACGGCGATATCTACAAGACGGTTGAACAATATATTTTATCGCTTGGAGGCGAGGCAGATGTGTACGGCATCACCCTTGGCTTCCACGATGAAATAATTAAGAATGCCGATTATGCCTATGAGGCTGATGGCGTTACTCCTTCAATTGAGAAGAATGCTCATAACATCATAGGTGTCCTTCTTGATGGGGAGGGCGTTTGCGAATCCTATGCAAAGGCATTTCAGCTTCTGCTTAACTATGTCGGTGTTGAAAATGTCTATGTTACCGGCTACTCGGGAGAGCCGCACGCCTGGAATCTTGTGCAGCTTGATGATGGTGAGTGGTATTGGTACGATCTCACCTGGGACGATCAGCCGAGCCGTATGCTTGGCGTAAGGCATAACTATTTCTGCGTTACCGACGATACTCTTGTTAACTGGTCTGACGGCAGTAGCTCAAGGCACACCGCATTTACCGAGGATCATACGCCCGATGCCCCTGGCGGTGTTGGAGCAGAGTACAACTATGCATTGCCCGATCGGGCGGAGAAACCCTATGAATACAGCGGACTCGCCATCAGAGATGAGATAGTTGAGAAGGACGGACTCAGCTATGTTCTTATCGGCTTTAAGACCCTTGCGCTTATCAAAATAGAGGCCGAGGGAGATGTTGTTATCCCCGAGGCTCTGAGCTATCAGGGGGACACTTATTCGGTTGGGTGCATCGGCAAATACGATGCTGATAGTCGCGTGCTTACCACGGGCTCAATAATTGAATATGACTCGTTTACGAGGGATCACATAGATGTAACCTCTGTATCTATCCCCTCGGCAACTCAGCATATTTGGGATTTTGCCTTTGACAACTGCTATACCATAGAGCACTTTGAGGTCAGCTCTGATAATAAGTATTTCACATCGGTAGACGGAGTCCTGTTTACCAAGACTCTTTATACCCTCGTTAAGTACCCTCTTGCAAAGGAGCAGAGCACCTATACCGTTCCGACAGAGACTGTTGAGGTGGCATTTAACGCTTTCGGCGATGGGGGAAATGTCTTTTGTCCTGAACACCTTGAGGGGCTCACCATCCCAGCGACCGTTGAGATCATAGGTGCCACAGGCGGAGCAAAGGGCTTCCGTGACGGAGCACCCGAAAAGACGTCTGATGCGACTATGATAATAGGCTATACCACAAGACTTATTGCTATGCTCGGCTTTGGTCTTACAATTGAATAACAGTCAAATTGAAAAGCGGATTGCCGATTGCAATCCGCTTTTTTTATAGCTCAATCCAAAAACGCTTGAGATTTACACCCTCATTTGCCTCGTATACAGTTGACTCATATACTCCGCCACAGGAGCGTATGGTGTTTTCGCTGGCAATATTGGTGTCAAAGCAGGTAATAAGAACCCTGCTAAGCCCAAGCTCTCGGCAGTGGGGTAGGGCCTGACGCAGCATCTCCTTTGCATAGCCCTTTCTTCTTTCGCTCGGTCTGATTGAGTAGCCGATATGTCCTCCGTATTTTGAGAGATAATCGTTAAAGTAATGCCGTATCTGAAGCATACCGCAAAGTCGGTTGTCCGACTCGCGAACCAGAATATACTGTGTGGCAAGGACCCTGTCAGGTGGCAAGGTCTCTTTCTTTTCATAGCTGAAGCATTTATTCAGATATTCATAAGGATCCTCGGTGGTACGCAGCGCCCCACATCCGTCCATAGAGTCACCCGCGTCAATAAACTCCTGCCTGTACTCTCTGATTTTTTCGGCATAATCCGAGGTGATTTTTATAAGCTTCATGGTTCTTTCCTTTCCAGAAAACAATTCTGCCTTAAATTATCTTAGTAATCTCTCGGCAAAGCTCTATCATATTATACCTGATGCTTTTTCTGTCACGCCAAGCGCGCATATCCCAAGCGTCACCCGAAACATCATCTCCGCCATAGATCAGAGCGCCGTATTTTATCTCTCTGAACTGCGCTACTGCAAGGCAGCCCGACTGTTCCATCTCAACTATGCGCGCGCCCTCTGCTTTCCTGAGTGCGATTCTTTCTTTCGTCTCGCGCATTATAGCATCGGTAGTCCAGACAATTCCCTTGGTGTAGGGCACATTTTTGCTCTCCAGAAAACCGCATATCTTCTCACGAACATCGCTCTGCGAGTAGATGATCCTTGAGGGCTTGATGTAATGATAGGAGAAGCCCTCGTCACGAATAGCACCTTCAACAACCAGCAGCTCGCCCACGCCTATGCTTTTATCAAGCACGCCTCCTCCGCCACAGAACATAACCTTATTTATGCCGCAGCCTGTCAGCTCGTCCATTATTCCGCCGGTGGCAGGGCAACCGACGATTCCGTGCATCAACAGAACATCATCGTCTGTAAACTTATATATAATAACATCGTTTTCGCCGGGAATGATCTTATATTCTTTCAGCTTTCCTTCCTTGATCATCTCGTCAATCGCCTCTCTGAAGAAGCTGATGATCAGCTTATCACAGTCAAATCTGCCGTATAACTCCAGAGCATTACAGGGATTTATGATAGCATCCTTACTGTCATCAAATTCTAAAATGGGATATTTTTCTCTTTGTATCATAAAGCACCTCCGTTTTTTTAGACAATTATAGTATATACTTTTCTAAAAGTCAACCCTTATTTTATAAAACCCCTTGCAAAAGTTGCTCAAATATGATACAATAATATGAAATATTATTGACTGTTGAAAGGAGGCGGAATAGATGGAAAACGGATTTACTATCCACAGCGACGGGATGTCTGTCAAGTATTTTATTGGCGAATCCCTGGCAGACCCGGTATTGGGCGACCACTGTCACGATAAATATGAAATAACCTATCTTATTTCGTCTTCTGTAAGGTATATAGTTGAGGGCAGTGAGCATAATGTTTCACACGGCTCTCTTGCTTTGATTAATCCTATGGCATATCACAAGGTACTGTCGGATTCTGAGGAGAGCTTAGAGGGTTACACCGTTTATTTTAATAAATCCGTTTTGCCTGAGAACATTGCTGTCATCCTTGATTCACTTTCCTCTGACGCAGACATCCACGGACTCTTTTATTCCCATAGAGTTCTGTCAGACGCCCTCGTTTCTGTGTTTGATCGTTTTTCGGAGACAAAGAGATTGGGCAAGCCCGACCGCCAGCTCTATCTGCAGGCGTTGATTTCCGAGCTTATCATTCTCCTTCGCGCAGCAGAGGGGGAGAGAATCGCCAATGAAAACAGCGACCTTGGAGCAAGAGTTGCAAGGTATCTAAACACTAATTTCAGAAAGGATATTTGCCTTGATAAGCTGGCGCGCAGGTTTTTTGTCAGCAAGTATCACCTTTGCCGAGCCTTTAAGATGCACAGCGGCATCTCGGTGCACGCGTATATAAATCACAAGCGCATTACCTATGCTAAGATGCTGATTGACTCGGGGCTTACTGCCTCGGGTGCTGCCGAGCGGGTCGGCTTTGGAGATTATTCCGCCTTTTACCGCGCCTATGTCAAGATAGTGGGTAAATCTCCCACCGCAGATTAATAAATAAGGATTGAATAAATAAAACGAAAGGAGAAGAGTCTGATGCATCCAATACTTGACGGTATAAGGTCGCCGTCGGATCTGAAAAAACTGAATAAAGCAGATATTCCTCTCCTTGCGCAGGAAATCAGAGAGTTTCTTGTAGAAAGCACCGATGAGAGGGGAGGACACCTGGCATCAAATCTCGGTGTCGTTGAGCTTACACTTGCCGTTCATACGGTTTTTGACTCCCCAACCGACCATATAGTTTTTGACGTAGGTCATCAGTCCTATGTGCATAAGCTCCTTACGGGCAGAATTAAGGATTTTTCCACCCTCCGTGTTCCCGGAGGTCTGTCCGGCTTCACCTCAATGAGAGAGAGCGAGCACGACAGCTTCGGCGCAGGTCACTCATCAACCTCAATATCCGCAGCTCTTGGCCTTGCCAGATCGGATAACCTTTTGGGCAAGAGCTGTCATACCGTCTGCATAACGGGTGACGGTGCGCTGACGGGCGGTATGATTCACGAGGCGCTTAACAACTGTCCGAAGAAGCTTCCTCTGGTTATTATCCTGAATGAAAACGGAATGTCAATTTCATCCACAAAGGGCAGCTTCGCATCCTACGTCTCCCGTGTAAGAGTCAGTCCTCGCTATGCAAGATTCAAGGAAAAAACCAAGGATCTGCTCTCCCGACTGCCCCTTATCGGCAAGCCCATTCGCTTTATCCTCAGATGCATCAAGCGTCTGATCAAGAAGATCGTATATAAGCCCAACTATTTTGAGGAGCTTGGTCTTTACTATATCGGCCCGGTTGACGGCCACAACTACGATGCGCTCTGCAAGGCGCTTTCGCTGGCTAAGGAGTCGGGCAAAACCTGTGTCGTCCACGTGAAGACCGTGAAGGGCAAGGGACATATCCCGGCAGAAAACTCGCCAGACAACTATCATAGCATTACATCCTCAACGCAGGAAAAGACATATAGCAGCGCATTCGCAGACGAGCTGATCAAAATGGCTGACACAAATCACGATATAGTCGGTGTAACCGCCGCTATGGGACTTGGCACGTGTCTTGAACGATTTGGTGAGACATATCCCGACAGATACTTTGACGTTGGCATCGCAGAGGCACACGCTCTGACATTCTCGGCGGGACTTGCCGCGGGTGGACACAGGCCATTCGTGACGATGTATTCCACATTTCTTCAGAGGGGATATGACAGCCTTCTTCACGATATTGCATTGCAGAATCTTCCCGTCAGCATAATCATTGACAGAGCAGGGCTCGCACCGGGTGACGGAGCCACACATCACGGTATATTTGATGTGTCCTTCATTTCACATATTCCCAATATGACCCTTCTTGCTCCCGCCTCATATGAGTCCTTAGCAGCAATGCTGAGATTTGCCGAGAGGAGCGATGGTCCCGTGGCTATCCGCTATCCCAATGCTGCGCCCACAGACCTTTGCGGCTTCAATTATGTCTCGGACGGTATGGATGCAAGGATACTTGCAGACTTTGATCCCGCGCACACTCCCGAGTATGTATTTATCACCTACGGCGGACTTTTGTCTCGCGTAATTTCCGCGGCGAAAAAGCTTCGCACAGAGGGGATGAATGTGGGAATTATTGTTGTTGAAACCATTAAGCCTTATGGTACAGTTGCCGATCGGCTGATGCCGATGCTTTCTCTTGCGAAGCGGGTCGTTTACGCCGAAGAGGGAATAATGAACGGCGGTGCCGCCACTCTTACCCGTGAGCAGCTTATTCAGCGCGGCTTTGATATAAAGAAAACCGACTATCGCATAGCCGCAATAGACGATAACTTTGCCTCACCCACCGAGCCCTGTGATCTCTATGACTTTGTAGGTCTTTCGGCGGATAAGCTTGAAGAAATAATGAAAAACTAAGATAAGGAGGGAGAATACTTGATCCATAGCATAAACGATATAAACGTGAGAGAATATATCTCCCTCGTAAAATCAATAAACGCAGACAGTAAAAAATACGCTCATGTAATAACCTTTGGCTGTCAGCAAAACGAGAGGGATAGTGAGACCGTACTCGGTCTGCTCTCCGAGATGGGATATATACCCACCGACAACCCGGAGGTTGCCGATATAATTGTGATCAACACCTGTGCCATAAGAGAGCACGCCGAGGTAAAGGCGCTTTCTCTGCTCGGTAGATTCAAGGCGCAGAAAAAGCGTAATCCCGAGCTTATCGTCGGAGTCGTGGGATGTATGGCGGCAGAGCCTCACAGAGCGGATATGCTGAAAAAGGATTTTCACTATGTCACCTTTACCCTGGAGCCCAATATGCTTCATCGCATCCCCGAGATAGTGGCAAGGAAGCTTACCGATGGTAAACGCTCCTTCGTGTTCGGCACCGACGAGGGTGATATTTACGAGGATTCTCCTACCGTGCGGCGCGAGAGTCATCGGGCATGGGTATCAATTATGTACGGCTGTAACAATTTCTGCTCCTACTGTATCGTGCCTTATGTGCGCGGCAGAGAACGAAGCCGACGCAGTGCCGATATCATTGCCGAGTGCAGATCTCTTGTGGCAAGCGGAGTTAAGGAGATCACTCTCCTTGGGCAGAATGTAAACTCATACAAAGCCGACCTGAGCTTTTCCGGACTCCTGTCGCAGATAGCGGAAATAGAGGGTGACTTTATCATCAGATTTATGACCAGTCACCCCAAGGATACATCGGATGAGCTTATCGGTGTAATGAGGGAATATTCACCGAAGATTGCCCCTTTCTTCCATCTCCCGCTCCAGTCGGGCAGTAACCGTATACTGAAAGAGATGAACCGCACCTATACGAGAGAGCGCTATCTTGATATAGTGGACAGGCTAAAGTCAGATATACCGGGCATCGCCCTGTCTACCGATATTATCATCGGCTTCCCGACAGAGACCGACTCTGATTTTTCCGATACAATGGATATTCTAAGCAGAGTTGAGTTTGACAATGTGTATGCCTTTCTTTATTCTCCGCGAGAGGGAACTCGGGCGGCAAGGATGGATGGCAGAGTTGACAGAGTAGTGCAGGACAGGAGAATGGCAGAGCTGCTCTCCCTGCAGGACAAAATATCCTTAGAGAAAAATAAAAAATATGAAAACACAACACAACGTGTTTTGACCGATTCCTTTGAAATCAGAGAGGGCGTGCGAGTCATCTCAGGCAGAACGCTTACCAATAAGCTGGTCTACTTTGAATCGGACGGAAAGATCGGTGAGTTTGTAGATATAAAAATAACCAAGGCTTGCCCCTATCATTTGCTGGGCGAGATAGAAAGGTGAAGAAAATGACTAAGATAATTGAACTGGCTCATCTCCTTGGACTTGAGATAGCCAAGAGTGATGAAATAAAGAATCTTGAGGCGGCAAAGAATGAGTTTCAGGCAGACGCCGCCCTGCAGAACAAGATGAGCGAATATGAGACCGAGAGAATGCTGCTCGGTCAGGAGTTTGCCAAGGATTCCTCTGAGGCTGATCAGCGCGCCATTGCAGACCTGCGTGCTCGTATTGAGGAGCTTTCCTCCGAGATCGGCTCTGATCCCAAGTATATCGCTTTTGCTGAGGCGCAGAGAGCTATGAATGCTCTTATGGCTGATGTAAACGAGGAGATAAAGTTCTGCATCACGGGTGAGCGTCCTACCGAATGTACACACGACTGCTCCACCTGTAAGGGATGTCACTGATAAACCAATTAATTTATAAGTAAGAGGTAATTTACCTATGGCAGAGGTAATTGTAGTAGAAAAGAGAAGCGAGCTTACCACCGTTACTCCTATGATGAAGCAGTATCTGGATGTTAAGGCACAGTACGAGGACTTTATTCTTATGTACCGCCTTGGCGACTTTTACGAATGCTTTTTTGAGGATGCGATTATAGCCTCAAGAGAACTGGAGCTGACGCTTACGGGCAGAGACTGCGGAGAGGGCAAGAGAGCCGCTATGTGCGGTGTCCCCTTCCATAAGGCAGACGTCTATGTTGGCAGACTCGTAGAGCGGGGAATAAAGGTAGCTATCTGTGAGCAGGTGAGCGATCCCAAGGAGTCCCAGGGACTTGTGAAACGAGAGGTAACCAGGGTTGTCACACCCGGTACGGTTACCGATTCCGGTCTTCTCTCCGAGGGAAAAAATAATTTCCTTATGTCTCTGTGTCTTTCAGGCACGGCGGCAGGTATTGCTATTGCTGACATCTCAACGGGCGAGGTATCTGCTACCTATCTTTCGGGCAAGGATTATCTGACTCTCCTTCGTAACGAGATCGGCGCATATCAGCCCTCTGAGATTATTATTAACTGCAAGGAAAGTGAGATCGCTGAAACGGTATCCTTTGCAAAGGAGAGGTTTTCTTCGCTTATTACTGCAAATCAGCAGCGTCTGTTTGCTTACGAGAGGGCAAAGGAGCTTGCGCGCCGTCATTTTAAGGCAGAGGCAGATAAGCTCAGCGAGAGTGAGATGCTTATGGCGGCAGGTGCCCTGCTTGCATACATAGAGGAGACGCAGAAGACCGATGTAGCCTTTGCCAAGGGCATCAACGTATATGCGAGAGGTCAGTATCTTGATATTGACCTGAATACCATAAGAAATCTTGAGCTGGTTGAGGCGATGCGAATTAAGTCAAAACGTGGCTCGCTGCTCTGGGTGCTTGATAAGACTAAGACCGCTATGGGCGCAAGATTGCTTCACTCCTGGGTTCTTCGTCCTCTTGTTGATCCCGTGAGAATATCCCACCGTCAGAGTGCGGTGAATGACATATACTCCGACCGCCGCAGCCGTGATGAGCTATCCGAGCTTCTTGACGGAATGCTTGATATTGAGCGTCTTACGGCAAAGGCAGTTTATGGCACGGCAAATGCGAGAGATCTCCGTGCGATTGCAGAGAGCATAAAGCGTCTGCCCGAAATTAAAGCCTTGATTTCTACATTCAAGTCCGACTCTCTTAAAAACATAACAAGAGAGCTTGACACGCTTGACGATATATACGAGCTGCTTAACAATGCTATTGCAGACAATCCCCCTCTTACGATCCGCGAGGGTGGTATGATCCGCGAGGGCTTTAATACCGATGTTGATTACTACCGCTCTATCAAGAACGGTGGTGAGGGTATTATGGCTACCATTGAGCAGCGCGAGAAGGAAGAGACGGGCATCAAAACTCTTAAGGTGGCATACAACAAGGTATTCGGATACTATATTGAGGTTTCCAAGTCCTTTATTGATCAGGTTCCCGCGAGATTTGTCCGCAAGCAGACCCTTACCAACTGTGAGAGATATATCACTCAGGAGCTGAAGGAGATGGAGAACACCATCTTTGGCGCAGAGGAGAAGCTTGTATCTCTTGAGTATCAGATTTTTGACAGCCTTCGCGCCTTCGTTTCTGACAACAGGGAGCGCATCCGTAAGAGTGCCTCGTTGGTTGCTGAGATTGATGTTTACCGTTCTCTTGCAGAGGTTGCAAGCAAGAACAACTATGTCTGTCCCGAGGTTGACCTTTCCACCGATATAATTATCAAGGAGGGCCGTCATCCTGTTGTGGAGAGATTTGTAAAGGATTCTTACTTTGTTCCCAACGACACAACTCTGGATACCTCATCCAACAAGATTATGATAATCACCGGTCCTAACATGGCTGGTAAATCCACATATATGCGTCAGGTTGCCATCATTACCGTAATGGCGCAGATAGGCTCGTTTGTTCCCGCCAGAGAGGCGAGAATAGGAATAGTAGACAAGCTCTTTACCCGTGTAGGCGCGTCTGACGATCTTGCATCCGGTCAGTCTACCTTTATGCTGGAGATGACCGAGGTTGCTTCTATTCTTAAGAACGCTACATCCCGCTCGCTCATCATCTATGACGAGGTGGGCAGGGGAACCAGCACCTATGACGGTATGTCCATAGCACGCGCGGTAGTTGAGTATACCTATTCCAAGAAGATCGGTGCAAAGACCCTCTTCGCTACCCACTATCACGAGCTTACCGATATGGAGGATGAGTTTGACGGTATTGTGAACTATAATATAGCCGCCAAGAAGCGCGGTGACTCCATCACCTTCTTACGAAAGATCGTTCGCGGAGGCACCGATGACTCCTACGGCATTGAGGTTGCTAAGCTGGCAGGCGTTCCCTCTGACGTTGTTAAGAGGGCGAGAGAGATCCTCTCCGAGATAGAGACAGATAAGCCTGTGATGAAGGTGGTGAGAAAAGAGGAGCCTGCTGGCTTTGATCTCTTCAGCGGTATCACCGAGTCAAAGGAAAATGAGGCGGCGGATAAGCTGAGAGCGGTTGATCTCAACACGCTCACTCCCATTGAGGCTATGAATCTTTTGTTTGAGCTTAAGAAGATGCTCTCCGATTAAAGAAAGAGAATTATTATGGCTAAAATTAATGTACTTGATTTTGAAATAGCTAATCTTATTGCGGCAGGCGAGGTTGTTGAGAGACCCTCCTCGGTGCTTAAGGAGCTTATTGAAAACTCAATAGATTCCGGTGCTGATTCCATAGTTGCCGAGATAAAGAGGGGCGGTGTAGCACTCATCCGCGTCAGCGATAACGGCTGCGGTATGGATAGAGAGGATCTGCCCGTTGCTATCAAGCGCCACGCAACAAGTAAAATCAGACAGCGTGAGGATCTTGAGAGCATATCCACGCTCGGATTCCGTGGCGAGGCTCTTGCAGCTATATCCTCGGTTTCCTGCGTGACGATTATAACTAAGACTGCCGAGGCTGAGAGCGGATCTATGCTTGTCAGCGAGGGCGGAAAGATACTTGATATATCCGAGGTAGGCTCCTCACAGGGAACTACCGTTGTTGTGGAGGATCTTTTCTTCAATGTTCCTGCGCGCCGCAAGTTCTTGAAGAAGGATTCCACAGAGGCGATGAATTGCGCCGCTCTTGTTGAAAAGGTGGCACTTTCCCGCCCGGATATTTCCATTCAGCTTCTCGTAGACGGCGAGGAGAGATTCAAGACTCCCGGGGACAAGGATCTGATCAACACCATATATGCAGTATACGGCAAGGATTTTGCCTCCAAGCTGATCAAGGCTGACGGTGTTGCCAACGGTATCCACGTTCACGGATATATTGGCAGAAGCGATAATGTCAGAAAAAACAGGAACTATCAGAATGTCTTTATTAACGGCAGATATGTAAAGAGCCTTACCGCTATGGCAGCGATTGAGAAGGCTTATACCTCATATATTGCCCACGAGGCATTCCCCACATGTGTTCTTTTCCTTGATATGAGCCCCTCACTTGTGGATGTAAATGTTCATCCTGCAAAGCTGGAGGTTAAATTTGCCAGCGAGCAGCCTGTTTTTGAGGCGGTTTATTATACGGTAAAACGCGCTATTGAGGATCACGAATACCGTCCTGAGATGCAGCTTTCTCAGAAAAAGAATGACAGAAATGCCATAGGAGCATTCGTTCCTATTGGCGAGGATACAAAGGGCAAGCAGATCTCCATTCCCGACACCGTAAGAGTGCCCTCCGCTCCTGCTTTTATCCCTCGCGAGAGCGTTTCCTCTCCCAAGAGCTCTGTTGATTATTCAAGACCTCTTAAGGTTGCCAGCGGCAACGATAGCTTCCCTCAGAGACCTCAGCCCCAGCAGATGACACCGAAAAGCTCGGTGGAGCTTCTTGAGAGATATTCAAAGACCTCACCCAGCGAAAGCTATAAGCCCGCCCAAGAGCCTATGCAGGAGGTGCCTTTGCCACCCATCAGAGTAGAGGAGTCCACCCCAGAGTATAAGCTTATAGGCGAGGCGTTTAACTGCTATATTCTTGTAGAGCAGGAGGGCGCTATGCTTGTTATAGATAAGCACGCTGCTCACGAGAGGGTAATTTTTGAGGATCTTAAGCGCATCACAGAGCGTGATGGCAGAGTGGCGGCTCAGTCGCTCCTTCTCCCCATAACCGTTCTTCTTTCTCCCGACGAGCTTGCTTGTGCCGCGGAGTATAAGGAGGAGATATCTCTCGTCGGCTTTGACTTTGAAATCCTTGAGGGATGTGCAAATCTTATGGCAATTCCTTCCTCAATCGGCAGTATGGAGGCAGAGTCGCTCTTCGTAAAGATGGTTGATGATATAATTGAGGGCAAGGGAAATCCCGATGTCACCGAAAAGATCCGTCGCGAGCAGGCGCTTTATCAGATTGCGTGCAAGGCGGCAATAAAGGGCGGCAGAGTGTATGACCGCTCTGTGACAGAATGGATCGTAAAGAAGGTTTTGGAGCTTCCCGATGTAATAGTTTGTCCCCACGGCAGACCTATTGCATTTAGGCTTACAAAATCCGAGCTGGATCGCCAGTTTGAAAGAATAAAATAAGAGTTTGAAAAGGATTAATATATAAATGGGCAAATTCACCTTACTTAAAACCGAGGGCAAGGCTCGCAGAGCAAGATTTGAGACCGTCCACGGTACTATTGAGACACCTGTGTTTATGAATGTAGGTACGTCTGCCGCCATCAAGGGCGGTATCTCCACTATGGATCTTAAGGAAGTTAATTGCCAGGTGGAGCTTTCAAATACCTATCATCTGCATATTCGTCCGGGTGATGACCTTATCTACCGTATGGGCGGATTGCATAAGTTCTTTAATTGGGACAGACCCGTTCTTACCGATTCGGGCGGATTCCAGGTGTTCTCTCTTGCAAAGTTGCGAAAGATCACCGAGGAGGGCGTAACCTTCAACTCGCATATGGATGGTAAGCGCATATTTATGGGACCCGAGGAGTCTATGCGTATTCAGTCCCATCTTGGCTCTACCATTGCTATGGCATTTGATGAGTGCGTGGAGAATCCTGCGCCTTATCAGTATGTAAAGAACTCTCACGAGCGTACTATCCGTTGGCTTAAGAGATGCCGCGAGGAGATGGACAGACTTAACGCAGAGGAGGGAACAGTAAATCCTCATCAGATGCTCTTCGGTATCAACCAGGGTGGAACATATGAGGACCTCAGAATTGAAAATATGAAGGCGATCCGCGAGATTGAGTGCGACGGATATGCTATCGGCGGTCTGGCGGTAGGAGAGAGCGCAGATGTGATGTATCACATTATTGAGACGGTTGAACCTTATATGCCGGTTGACAAGCCCAGATATCTTATGGGCGTCGGTACACCGCAGAATATTGTGGAGGCGGTTTATCGCGGAGTAGATTTCTTTGATTGCGTAATGCCCAGCCGTAACGCAAGACACGGTAATCTCTTCACCTGGAAGGGTAAGATCAATCTGCTTAACGAAAAGTATTTGGAGGATGAGCGTCCCATTGCCGAGGAGTGTGGCTGTCCCGCTTGTAAGAATTATAGCCGCAGTTATATCCGTCATCTCTTCAAAGCGAGGGAGGCTCTCGGTATGAGACTTGCAGTTCTGCACAACCTTTACTTCTATAACGATCTTATGCAGAAGATTCGCGACGCTCTTGATGAGGGTAGATACGAGGAGTTCTATCACACCTATGTAAACCTGCTTGCTGAACGCAGAAAGGATTAAAATGAACTTTATTTTAAGGCAGATTGAAGAAAAATATAAATCCGTTCTTTTCACAAGACATGACCCCGATGATATGGTGTTCTATTTTTCACAGGAGGATTTTCCCGGACTTCTGAGCCGCGAGTATTCCTTTGAAAATAAAAACGGCTATCTTCTGCGTGGCAGATTTTACTATTACGACAATCCTCGCACGGATATCATCGTTGTTTTTGATCACGGTCTCGCCCCCTGGCACCGCTCATACCTGTGCGAAATAGAACGCCTTTGTCGTCACGGATATGTTGTGTATACTTACGACCATACAGGATGTGGAGACTCCGAGGGAGAGCATATTTTCGGCCTTTGCGGCTCGCTCTCCGATCTTGACGACTGTATCACCGAGCTTAAGTGCATTGAGCAGCTTGATGGCAAGAGCCTTATGGTTGTGGGACATAGCAGGGGAGGATACTCAACGCTTAATATTCCTGCCTTTCACCCCGACATAAAAAAGATCGTTGCCATGTCAGGCTTTATCTCTCTTGAGAGTATGCAGCGCCAGCTCGCGCCCCTGATCCTTGCACCGTTCAGGAAGCATATCTTTGAGTTAGAGCGCAAGTACAATCCGGAGTACGCTTCTTGCTCAGCCATTGATGCGCTTTCCTCCACCGACACAGCTGCGCTTATTATTCACTCTGAGGATGATAAGACAGTCAGCGCAAAGCTTAATTTTGCAAAACTTCAAGAGAGCTTGAAGGATCGCCCCCACACCGAGTTTTTGCTTCTTTCGGACAGGGATCACAATCCCACATTCACAAGGAGTGCGGTTGAATTGAAGCGCGCCTTTTTCAAGGATCTTAAAAAGGCAAGAAAAAGCGGACAGATCAAGACCGACGCAGATCGTGAGAGATTTATCGCTTCTTACGATTGGCAGGCTATAACAGAGCAGGATGATCGGGTCTGGCAGACTATATACGATTTTCTTGACAAATAAAAAAAGGAAACTGCTTATGCAGTTTCCTTTTTTTACATTATTTCCTTGTGTCCGCCGCAATGACCGTCAAACATTCCTGTCATATTGCAGACAAGTCCACCATCCTTCTCGGTAAATCCTACCGCCCTCAGCAGCCTTGCTTCACCGGCATCATAGGATGTGTGGCATATATGGGCGCCGCACAGATCAATGAAGTTCATCGTCTGTCTCGCCAGAATAAACATAGCCTCAAAGTCGCCCCGATCTCCCGCCTCACGCAGGTCATATATGTAGCCTGTCCTTCCAACCTCAAACTGAGACATTCCCATAACATCTCCGCTCTCAATGTCGTACATAAGGTATGCCAGCGCGTCAGCGCGGTACTTTGCACCGCATATGCCACATATTTCCTCTTGCTTTTTCTTGTCCTGTATAGGTGTGATCTTAAACATTCTTCTGTTCCTTAGTCGCCTTATATAAATAATCTACCTCGCTTGGCTCAAGGTATCTCCACTTGCCTACGGGAAGTCCGTCAAGCTTCAGATTTCCGATTGAAACTCGTGACAGTCGCTTTACAGTCAGCTCTGCCGCCTCGCACATCTTTCTTATCTGTCTGTTTCTTCCTTCGTAGAGGGTAAATCTGAGTACCGTACCGCTCTCATCCTCACCGGTTATCATTACATCAACGGGCTTGATCTTATAGCCGTCAATTTCAAGGGCAGAGGAGAGTATATCAAGCTGGGACTGACTTACAAGACCGCCCACCTTAACACGGTATATCTTGGGTATGGTATGGCTCGGGTGGGTAAGTCTGTTTTTCAGCTCGCCGTCATCTGTAAGTAGGATCATACCCTCGCTTATCATATCAAGTCTGCCGACGGGATAGACTCTTGCATCCACACCGCTAAGCAGATCGGTAACGCACTTTCTGCCTCTATCATCGGTGGTAGAGGAGAGGTATCCTCTCGGCTTGTTAAGCATAATGTAGGTATATTTGCGCTTCTCATATCTCACGCGCTTGCCCTTGTATGCAACAATATCCTGGGAGGGATCTATTTTCATTCCTATGTAAGCCACGTGACCGTTGACAGAAAAGTTTCCCCTCTCTATCTCGGCCTCAGCGGCTCTTCTTGACATAAGTCCTGCATCTGCTATGAATTTCTGAAGTCTCTGTTTTTCCATTTTTATCTCCGTCAGATTTTAGTGTTTATTTCTAAAAAGGTCAAATAAACTATGCCTTTCCTTCTTTTTAACATCCTCCGTAGCGACCAGCGCCACTCGCTTTACCTCTCTGCCGTTTACGGTATAGATCAGCTCACCCAGGATATCTCCGCGTTTTATTGGAGCTATGGCATATCTTTGCAGGCTTATACGCTCATCTACCGTGTTTTCGCCCTTTTCGGTAATTACAGCCGCCCCCTCGGTATTTGCTACGGTAAGTCTGTCTTTGACACCGTCTATTACGGGTATTGTATAAAGGTGATCAAACTCGGATGCAAGAGTGATTTTTTCTAAGGAATTAAAGCCATAATCCAGCATCCTTGAATGGTCCTGCCAATCGCTTGGCGCATCAAGTGTCACCGAAATAAAGGTCAGCCCGTCTCTTTCGGCAGCACCCACAAGACATCTGCCGCTTTGAGAGGTATATCCCGTCTTCACCCCAACGCATCCCTCATACATCTTCAGCAGCTTGTTGTGATTCACATATGTGCGCACTCTGTCCTCGCCGGCAAATGTTTTTTTATAAGTAGATGTTATCCTTTGGAATACGGGGTTATTAAGTGCTTCCGCCGCAATCAGAGAAAGCTCTCTTGCGGTGGTATAGTGATCCTCGTCGTTAAGTCCGTGGGGATTTGAAAAATGCGTGTCAGTTAGCCCCATTTTTTCCGCCTTCTGATTCATCAGGGCAGAGAAGCCTTCTATATCATCTCCCACATAACAGGCTATTGCTACCGCAGCGTCATTTGCACTTTGCAGCAGCAGAGCATAGAGCAGCTCCTCCACGGTCAGCACATCGCCCCTCCGCAAATATGCCGATGATCCTTCGGTACCGATCGCAGAGTCGTCAACCGCAACCTCCTCGTCAAGCTCGCAGTACTCAAGGGCAACCAGGGCGGTCATTATCTTTGTCGTGCTCGCCATAGGCATCCTGTTGTCAGCATTCTTTGAATAGAGAAAAACATTACTTTCCGGCTGATAAAGCACGGCAGAACGCGCACTTACAGAAAAAGAGGGAGCCTCCGTCTCGCCAAAGGCATATATAGTGAGAAGCGAGAAGGCAAATGCCGCTATCAGCAGCGCCGCGATATATATATTAATGCTTTGTCGTTTCATTTTTAACCATCCTTTTTTCTTATCTTTTGAAAAAAGGTTTATAGCTATTCAATGAAAATTATGACAGAGCATTTTTTATTTTTTCAATTATCTCGGGTGATCTCTCTATGAGATTCACGATTTTATCTATTTCCTGCGTGCCGTTGTTTATGTGGATAAGACTCACATCTGCGTCACGTCCTACGGTCAGAAATGCTATGGGGGTAATAGACAGTCCTGTTCCGCCTCCGCCACCAAAGTTCTGCTCGCTGTCCTGGTTTGCTCCTCCGTAATCAATGCCTCCGGTCGCAATTCCCATAGCTACCTTTGATACAGGGATTACCGTTACGCCGCTGGGGGTATTTATGGCATTTCCTATGACGGTCTCCATATCGGTAAAGCTTTTGATCCCCTCCATTGAGGCCTTGATAATGTCACTCATTTTATTCTCCGACATTTTGTATTACACTCTTTTCTTTTCCTCATTTACGCCTCGTTTGAAGGTCAGGTAGGCGTATATCAGCTGATACAGACGGAGCTTTGCTGTAATGTAATACTGTATTTCATTGACGTCGGGGGATGAAATGATTGCATTATCTTCAAGTGCAAGCCTTCTGGTTTTTGTTTTCAGATATGCGATAATTGCATAGATAAGACCCTGGTAGCCGAAGGGAGTGACCAGAGTCAGCGTACCGAAGGACTCTGTCCTGCAGGGCAGAACGACTCGCTTGATTACAAGCTCGCAGTCCTTGGTTCTGGCAAGTGTTCCTGCGGCAACTCTGATGTACGCTCTTGCACTTAGCTGTTTGTTTTTTTCTTTTTTGTCTTTTCTTTTACTGTCGCCGCCAAATTGAATGGATAGCAGGGGTAAATGCAGCTGTACTCTTGTTTGCTTTTCCTTTATAATCCGTAGCCAGACCGTGCGGGTCAAAACGAAAAAGAAGAGAAAAGAAAGAATAAGTCCGATCAATACCCCTGCCATAGTTCTCCCGTGATATGCTAAGCCTTGGCTTACATATCGTCTACTATAATATCATCCTCAGCCGAGCGTTCGTCCTCGTATGCCTCGCTTGCTGCTGTAACAGCCTCTTCTGCCTCGGGAGCGCTATCGCCCGCCTCGGTGCTTGAAACGGTGAGATCCTCGTCAGAAATTGAGATCTGCTCGGTTTCCTCTGCCTGTGCCTCGCCCATATCCATCTTAGCAAACATAGCCTTTATCTCGTCTGCGGTCTGGGGCAGAGCATCAATGCTGGTAAGACCGAAGGCACGGAGGAAGTCTGTGGTCGTGCCGTAGAGCATAGGGCGACCGGGAGCATCAAGGCGTCCCTTGGACTCAATAAGTCCGCGGTCAAGCAGATTATTCATTGCATAGGAGGAATCAACGCGGCGCAGCGTGTCAACAAATACTCTTGTAACAGGCTGATTATACGCAACGATAGCCAGAGCCTCAATAGATGAGGAGGAAAGAGTGCCGCTCTTTCTTATACCAAGCGCATCGCGTATCTCTGTGAGATAATACTTCTTGGTGCAGAGCTGGCAGGAATCGGCGTATGTAAGCAGAATAACTCCTCGGGGAATCTCGGGGTTATTATAAAGCGTAGAGTACTTTGCCACCTTTTCCTTAATTTTAGAGGGTGTGGTCTCAAACACTCTTGCAAGGGTAGCGTATGAAATAGGGTGTCCTGCAGCAAAGAGAATTGCCTCAAGCGCCTCCTCAAATACTACCTCGCGCTCGGTCTGAGGGGTATCTGTCACGGTTTCCTTTGCCTCTGATTCAAGTGCGCCCTCTTCTTTGATTATTTCACTCATTTGTTTTCGTCCTTTTCGCTGTCGTTATTTTCTGTCGGTGTGGCGTCAAACTCGCTTTCACTGGTCTCGCCTGGAACATAATCGGGATTGAGCTTGAACATCATATCAAGTCCGCGCTCGTTGTATTCAATAATATCATCAACAACGGTTATGGTCGTGATAAGTATTCTGCGTATTTTGATAAGCTCAAGAATACCCATAAATCTGGCAACTACCTCAGAGCGCGATTCCGAGTCCTTGAGTAAGAAGAACAGAGATGCCTCTTCCTGCTCCTCCAGGATCTGACACATCTCGGTTATCTTTTCCTCTACCGAGATCACCTTGTGCTTTATAAGTGGGTTAACAAGCTCGGTTGGATGCTTCTGAGCCTCAGCCACCTTCATGCGCTTAAGCACAGACTCCAGAGCCTTTACCAGCATAGAGGAGTCAAGGTTGAGAGGCAGTCCCTTCTCGGGCGGTATTTCGTCCGTGCCCTTGACAAATCTGCCGGAGTACTCGTCGTATCGGGGCTTCAGCTCCTTTGCCACCAGCTTTGCCTGCTGATAGAGCATAAGTGCATCTGCAATCTCGCGGCGGGGATCGTTCTCTCCTCCCTCCTCGTGGGGCAGCAGCATACGGCTCTTGATAAGCATAAGCTCGCTTGCCATAACGATAAACTCGCTGGCAATGTCGGGATCCATCTTCTGAGCCTCTTCAATATATTCCATATACTGATCGCATATAAGAGCTATGGGAATATCAGTAATGCTTACTTTGTTTTTGCTGATCAGAGTGAGCAAAAGGTCAAGCGGCCCCTCAAACTGATCCAGACGGTAGGTTACTTGTTCAATCATATAAAGTCCTTTCAACTAAAAGGTCATACCTTCAAAAAGGGAATTAACTGCCAGAATCCGATCATAAGATCGGAGACCCAGGAAATAACCGTTCCCAGCATACCCGACAGAGAGAATATCCCTGCCAACCAATATAATACGGGTGAGCCGGCAACAAGGGGAATCATTCTGATAAATCTTGCTACGGTATCTCCCGCCAGCAGCCATATCAGAACAGCGAGGTATATTTTTCTCTCGTACCTCATCACCTTAAAATATGTCTTGGGCGGCAAAACCACAAACAGCAGCCTTGAGCCATCAAAGGGCGGTATTGGCAGCAGGTTAAACAGACCCAGTCCGATATTTATAGAGTGGAACAGGAAGAGAAAAATAAGCGTATTGTTTATTATGTGGTAAAGGACATTCTTTGATTCAAAGGCCATATCCTTCACCAGCGCGAATACGAGAAGATAGAGAAACGCGCTGATAAATCCGAGAATAAGATTGGACAGCGGTCCCGCGGCAGCGGTTATAGCAAATCCCTTTTTTGGATCCTTGAAATTGCGTGAATTGATCGGCACGGGCTTTGCCCAGCCTACATGGAACAGCACCATACATATTGCGCCGTAGATGTCAAGATGCTTCAGAGGATTTAAGGTCAGTCTACCCATGTTTTTTGCGGTATCGTCACCCATTTTATAGGCTGCATATCCGTGACAGTATTCGTGTACCGTCAGGGCTATCAGCGCAGCTATGGCTGACAATAGATAGTATATCACCTTTTCCATAAAAAAACCTTCTTTTTAAGAAATTGCGTCGGTTATTCTTTTCCAGACCTCGTCCTTGCCCTCGCGTGTCACCGAGGAGAAGGGAATTATCTCTATTCCCGTACCCTGGAAAAACTCCTCCTCAAGCTCGTTAATTCTGTTTTTCAGAGCCGTCTTTGAGAGCTTATCCGTCTTTGTAGCCACGAGGATAAAGGGGATCTGTCTGTCAATCATCATATTGATCATCATAATATCGTCATCCGAGGGACCCGTTCTGATATCTATGAGCTGAATAACCAGCCTAAGCGCATCAAAGGAGGGGTTTTTAACAAAATAATCCTCGGTCAGACTGCTCCAGGAACGCTTTGAGTCCATAGAGCGCTTTGCGTATCCGTAGCCGGGGAGGTCAACCAGATACAGCTTTTTGTCTACATTGTAGAAGTTGATCGTGATAGTTTTACCGGGAGCAGAAGAAACTCGCGCCAGCGACTTTCTTCCCAAGAGGGTGTTGATCAGAGAGCTTTTACCCACATTTGATCTGCCCGAGAGGGCGATCTGAGGTCTGGGGTCGCGGGGGAACTGCTTCTGTACACCGGCGGTAAGAGCTATGTCACAATTATTGACATTTATTTTCATTGTTATTAAATCCTTTTGTTTTTAGTGGCAGAGCGCCGCAGAAAGCACATCATCGGCAGTCTTGCAGGGGATAAACCTGAGATGCTCTCTTGCCTCGGCATCAATGTCGTCAAGGTCGCGCATATTATCCTCGGGGATAAGAACGGTGCTGATGCCCGCTCTGTATGCAGCCAGGGTCTTTTCCTTAAGTCCGCCGATAGGCAGCACCTTGCCGCGCAGAGTGATCTCACCGGTCATAGCCACATCGCGCTTTACGGGTATGGATGCAAGTGCGCTGACCATAGCGGTAACCATAGTCACACCGGCGGAGGGGCCGTCCTTGGGTATCGCTCCCTCGGGGAAGTGGACGTGTATATCCTTGTCCTTATAAAAATCGGGGTTTATGCCGTACTTCTGAGTTACGGTGCGTACATAGGAGTGAGCGATCTTTGCCGACTCCTTCATTACGTCGCCCAGCGAGCCGGTAAGCTCAATTTTTCCACCGCCCTCCATTACAGCGACCTCAACCTTCAGCAGATCGCCTCCTGCCTGAGTATATGCAAGTCCGTTTACGATTCCAACGGGATCGCGCTCCTCAAGGCGCTCGGGAATGACCTTGCGCTTGCCGAGATACTCGGATATATTCTTTTCTGTGATGCGGACGGTCTTTGCCTTACCTTCTGCAATTTTCTTTGCGCTTTTACGGATAAGAGAGGCGATCTCTCTCTCCAGATTACGCACACCCGCTTCCTTGGTGTAGTTGCGGATGAGAGCCAGAATACCGCCGTCCGTGATCTTGAACACGCGCGCAGGAACTCCGTTTCGCTTAAGCTGCTTGGGCACGAGATGATTCTTTGCAATATCCAGCTTCTCGGAGTCGTTGTATGTGGACAGCTCAATTATCTCCATTCTGTCAAGCAGGGGAGAGGGAATACCGTCATAGCTGTTTGCCGTTGCGATGAAGAGGGTGTCGGACAAATCAATGGGTATCTCCATAAAGTTGTCGCGGAAAGATTTGTTCTGCTCGGGGTCAAGAACCTCAAGGAGAGCAGAGGTGGGATCTCCGCGGAAATTGGAGGAGAGCTTGTCTATCTCGTCAAGAACGATTACGGGGTTCTCACTTTTTGCATTAATGATCGCCGTTACGATTCTGCCGGGCATAGCTCCTACATATGTTTTTCTGTGACCGCGGATCTCTGCCTCGTCGTGCATACCGCCCAGGGATACACGGGCATATTTTCTACCCAGCGCGCGTGCAACCGACGCGGCGATAGAGGTCTTGCCAACACCGGGAGGGCCAACAAGACATATGATCTGATTCTTTACATCAGGGCTGAACTGTCTGACGGCTACAAACTCAAGTATTCTGTCCTTGACCTTGGTCAGTCCGTCGTGATCTGCGTCAAGAATGCTCTTTGCATCCTCAACAGATATTTTTTCCTCATTCTTTATGCCGAAGGGATAATCAAGGCAGGTGTCAAGATAGGTGCGGATAACCGTACCCTCAGCTGCGCCAAAGGGCGTTTTTGCAAGCTTTGATAGCTCCTTGTAGAGCTTTTCCTTTATCTCGTCGGGCATCTTCGCTGCCGAGATCTTCTCATCGTATTCCTTAAGCTCGTCATCGTCCTCAAACTCGCCAAGCTCGGACTGCAGAGCCTTTATCTGCTCTCTTAGGAAATAGTCCTTCTGGTTTTTATCAATCTTCTCGCGTACGCTGCGTTGAATGTCACGCTCACATTGGAGTATCATCAGCTCCTCGCCGAGAGCTACCAGCAGCTTTTCAAGACGGGATCTTGATGTAACCGCCTCAAGCACTGTCTGCTTATTCTTATAGTCAATTATTGCAGAGGATGCTACGAAATCTGCAAAATAACCGGGAGACTTTATCGCCTCTGCCGCAATTCTGATGTCCTCGTCAAAGTTGGGGTGTATCTCTACCAGCTGGCGCAGCATATTGTTTGCCTCCAGCATAAGTGCCTGGAGCTGCTCGGATGACTTGTAGCTCTGCCTCTCCTTCTTCGCGATAACAGATGCCATAAGGTAGCCACCCTCCTCACGCAGAGGACCGATCTTCGCGCGATACAGACCCTCAAAAATAACCGACAGATTGCCGTGAGGATTCTTGACCACGTGCTTGATCTCGGCAACAACACCCATGGTAAACAGATCGTCGCTTGTGGGATTCTCGGTAGCAATATCCTTCTGCGCAACCAGTAGAACTCTGGCGTCGTGCATAGTTGCCGCCGCGGTAAATGCCTTTAGCGACATAGGACGAACGATCTCTATATTCAGCTGAACCGCAGGGAAGGCCACAACCCCACGCAGGGGTATAAGCGGCAGCGTCATTTCTTCAAATATATCTATTCTATCAGACATTTTCAATACCTTTCTTGCCTTTGCGGTGGGGAATAGCCGTTAATTTCATATAAATCCCGCCAAAATCCGCATCAGCGCATACAAAATCATTATATTATACCATATTAAAAATAAAAAGTCTATACCTTTATTAAAATTAACAAAACATTAAAAGAAAATATTTATGTTGACACACCTTAAAAAACAGGGTATAATATAAATAAAAGATGCAAGTCATTTGTAACCTTTTTATAAAAACTGTGTCTTATGATATATAAGCCTTTTGAAAGGAGATGCGTATGAAAAAGCCCCTTACTTCACTTGTTGTGCTTTTGCTTATTGCTGTTCTTTGCCTCACCTCCTGCGATATATCCTCGGTTACGAATATGCTTGACGTATATAGTGTAACGGTGACAGGTAGTGCAGATCATTTAGGTCAGCCGCTTTTACCGTATTATAAAGCGGGCGACACCGTACAGATAAAGCTGCATAAGGTCATCTGCGCCGGAATATATGTTTATCTTAACAACGGTACACTATCATATGTTGGCTACGATGACAAATACACATACTATGAGTTTGAAATGCCAAAAAAGGATGTGACTGTACATATTACATTTGATCCCTTTTACGGCAGAGATAAATATACCTTTGATGAGCTTATTTATTGGATAGAGTTTATAGATAACAGTATCTACAACAAAACAGTTAACGGTGTAAGCGTGAGAATTGATAATTATTACGACGAGACCTCATTCGTTGAGACCAGATATTCTGCAAAACAGGAGGATATTGATAGCTTCAAGGCCATATTTGATCAGCCTCTGATAAAGGTGGGAGATGAAGACATAGGCGATACAGGCGTTTATACCACCTATTGTTTTTATGAAGACGGAGAGCGGTTTGATCGCGGAGCCTTTGGCGAGCTGAGCTTTAAGGATAGTTTCTTCAGTCATCTGTATAACGAAACCTCGTCACCGCAACCCTTCAGATTTGAAGATAGAGGTTATGTTCTGCCTATCATTGATGATCCTGATTATGTGACCTATTCATTCAGAAGAGAAAACAGAAATATTTATATCAAAAAATACGGTGATGAGTCCTATTCTGCAAGATACGATGATTTGTCATTCGTGGAGTTTATCCCGTATGATGTGGAAGTCCCTGATATTACTCCCACATTTTATATTGACAGCAGGTGCGGCAGAATCAATTTGCTGAACGAAACTGTTTTTGAGCTTAACGGAAAATACTACGAGGTAATCTCGGGCTCTTGGGCATATAAAAGCTTAAATCTTGACTCAAAAAAATAAATCTTTGATATAAAAAAACATTTTGGCCCTCGTTTTATCAGACGAGGGCTTTTATTTACAAATATTTTATAAATATAATTGACTATGTTAAAAATCTGTGGTATAATACATTATTATGGGTTTTTATGGCCATTTGGGGAAAGGAGGATTTTCTCTATGAGAATACTTGGTATTGACCCCGGACTTGCAATCGTGGGTTGGGCGGTTATTGACAGCAACAGAGGTCAGCTTCAGCCTGTTGCATACGGCGCGATCACCACGCCCGCGCATACCGATGTGGAATCTCGTCTGCTCACTATAAAGTGCGACCTGGAGACGATAATTGATAAGTATCAGCCTGATGAAATGGCGATAGAGGAGCTTTTCTTCAACACCAATATCACCACGGGTATCACCGTTGCCGAGGCCCGTGGAGTTATCCTTTGTACGGCTCACGCCAAGGGGGTTAAGATAAGTGAATATACACCCCTGCAGGTAAAGCAGGCTGTTGTCGGCTACGGCAAGGCAGAGAAGCACCAGGTTATTGCAATGGTAACCTCAATTCTGAAGCTGAAAAAGCCTCCGAAGCCCGACGATACCGCCGATGCGGTTGCTATTGCCATCTGTCACTCTCAGTGCGCAGGCTCGGCAATTGGAAAATACTTTAACAAAAGATAGGACAGAATTATGTGGTTAGCAGATAATTGGAAAGACTATACTGTAATTGATACCTCCTCGGGCGAAAAGCTTGAGAGATGGGGAAAATATACTCTGATCCGCCCCGATCCCCAGGTAATCTGGAAGACGGAGAAGAAAAATCCTCTTTGGCGTACCGCCGATGCCAGCTACAAGCGTGCAAGATCGGGCGGCGGTGCCTGGAGTGATAATAAGCTGCCCGAGAGCTGGGTGATCTCCTACCGCGACCTCTCCTTCCGTATCAAGCCTATGGGCTTTAAGCATACCGGTCTTTTTCCCGAGCAGGCGGCAAACTGGGATTGGTTCAGCGATCTGATCAAAAATGCGGGCAGACCTATCAAGGTGCTTAATCTCTTTGCATACACAGGCGGTGCAACTGTTGCTGCTGCAAAGGCGGGGGCACAGGTGGTCCACGTTGATGCCGCGAAGGGAATGGTCGCTGCCGCAAAGGAGAATGCAAGACTGTCAGGACTTGAAAGCGCGCCTATCCGCTATATCGTTGACGATTGCAAAAAGTTTATTGAGCGTGAGATCCGTCGCGGAAACAAGTACGACGGCATTATTATGGACCCTCCCTCCTACGGCAGAGGCCCTACGGGTGAGGTGTGGAAGATAGAGGAGAATATTGATGAGTTTGTGGCGCTTACTGCAAATCTTCTCTCCGACGAGCCCCTGTTCTTCCTGCTCAATTCCTATACCACAGGACTTTCGGCATCCACTATGAAGTACATAACATCGGTGCGACTTTTATCAAAAAGAGAGGGATATTCCGAGGCAGATGAGCTTGGACTTCCGGTTGGCAACACAGGCCTCGCCCTTCCTTGCGGATCAAGCGTCCGCGTGACTTTCAAAAAGTAAGATTGGAAAAATGATGAAGGAATATATTATTAAAACAGAAAATCTTGGCTTTACCTATGAGGATAGCGGCGAGGATTCTGCACAGGAGATTCCCGCGCTCAGCGGTGTGAACATCGGTATTGCTCCCGGCGAGTATGTTGCCATTCTCGGTCACAACGGCTCGGGAAAATCCACCCTTGCCAAGCTTCTTAATATGATTTTATCTCCCACAGTGGGCAAGATATATATTGATGGCAGAGACATCACCGCTGAGGATTTCAGCGAGGATGATGTTTTTGACATCCGCCGTAAGATCGGTATGGTATTCCAGAACCCCGATAATCAGCTCGTGGCTACTATCGTGGAGGAGGATGTTGCCTTCGGCCCCGAGAATCTCGGGCTTCCCCGCGAGGAGATACGCAGCAGAGTTGACTCCGCGCTTTCGTTGGTAGGTATGACATCCTACTCACAGCACGCACCCCATAAGCTTTCCGGCGGTCAGAAGCAGCGTGTTGCCATCGCCGGTATAATCGCTATGAAGCCCCAGGTGATCATCTTTGACGAGTCTACCGCTATGCTTGATCCCCAGGGCAGACGCGAGGTGGTTGATATTATGGAACGCCTTAATAAAGACGAGGGCATCACCGTGCTAAATATAACTCACTATATGGAGGAAGCTGCCCGTGCCGATCGCGTTATTGTGATAAATGACGGTAGGATCGCTCTTGACGGCACGCCGAGACAGGTGTTTGCAAATGTAGAGCAGCTTCGCAATATGGGACTTGAGGCTCCCCAGGGCAACGAGCTTGTTCTTGAGCTTAAAAAAGCAGGTCTTAAAATTGACGGTGAATCTCTCACCGAAGGGGAGTGTGTTGAAACACTCTATAAACTTCTTTCGTAAGACGAGGAAAGTAAAAAAATGAATGATATTCTAAGAATAGAAAACCTTTCCTATGTCTACGGAAAGGGAACACCCTTTGAGAAGGTTGCGCTTGACAATATCAGCGTATCATTTGAGAAGGGAAAAATAACAGGACTTATCGGTCACACAGGCTCGGGTAAGTCCACACTTGTTAATCTGCTAAACGGATTGTATAAGCCCGCGTCGGGCAAGGTATATCTTAACGGAAAGGATATCTGGGAGAATCCCAAGGAAATATCCAAGATCAGATTTAAGGTCGGTCTTGTAATGCAGTATCCCGAGTATCAGCTCTTTGATGAAACCGTCAGGGCGGACATTGGCTTTGGTCCTCGCAACCTCGGTCTGTCTGAGGAGGAGATCGCTGAGCGAGTTGCTGAGGCAGCCCATTTTGCGGGCATTACCGATGATCTGCTTGACAAATCCCCCTTTGAGCTTTCAGGCGGTCAGAAGCGCAGAGTCGCTATTGCAGGCATTATAGCTATGCGTCCCGATGTGCTTGTCCTTGACGAGCCTGCTGCAGGTCTTGATCCCAGGGGTAGACGGGAGATCCTTGGCAGTCTGCGTGACTATGCCGACCGTATGCAGGCATCTGTAATTCTCGTCAGTCACTCTATGGAGGATATGGCGCATTACTGTGACAATGTTGTAGTTATGAGCTCCTCACGGGTGTTCCGCACCGGAACCGTAAAGGAGATATTCTCCGAGGCAGATGCTCTTATTTCCGTAGGCCTTGATGTACCTATGATTTCCCGTGTAGCAGGCGAGCTTAAAAAGCGCGGCATCAACCTTTCGGGTGAGCTTTATACCGTTGACGGTGTTAAGGCTGCTATCCTTGAATATGTAAAGGAGGGGAAGAGATGATTTCTGATATCACCCTCGGCCAGTTTTTCCCGGGTACATCTCCGATACACAGGCTTGATCCCAGGACTAAGATCATTCTGGCAGTTCTCTTTATAGTTGGCGTTTTTGTTGCCGCCAACCCGCTCAGCTTCCTTATTATGACGCTGACTACGGTGATCCTTATATTCATAAGCCGTATTTCCTATCGTATCATTCTAAAGAGCATAAAGCCTATTGCCTTTATCGTAATTTTCGCTGCTCTTATCAATATCTTTATGACTAAGGGCGCAGAGGAAAATCTGCTTCTGTCCTTCTGGGTTATCAATATCTATGAGGAGGGCATTGTCAGGGCGGTTATGATGGCGCTGCGAGTAATTATACTTATTGTAGGCACCAGCATTCTCCTTACTTATACTACCTCTCCCATCTCTCTTACAGACGGACTTGAATCTCTGCTTTCACCGCTTAAAAAAATACATCTGCCCGTGCATACCTTTGCTATGATGATGTCTATTGCACTGAGATTTATTCCCACTCTCGTTGAGGAGACAGAGAAGATTATGAATGCGCAGAAGTCACGTGGAGCAGACTTCACGTCGGGCACGCTCGTGCAGAGAGCAAAGGCGCTTATACCCCTTCTCGTTCCGCTGTTTGTTTCCTCATTCAAGAGGGCAGAGGAGCTGGCAACCGCTATGGAGTGTCGCTGTTACAGAGGCGACAAGAACAGAACCAAGCTTGTGAAGCTGGAGATGCGCGGCAGAGATTATCTGTCTGTTGGAGTGTTCATCGTTCTCCTTGGCGGTATTATCTGTCTTGCAATTCTGCCTTATAGCTTCCCGTCCTTTGGCGTGGTTTATGACATCCTTTTCTACAGAATGTAAGGGTTAGATTATGAAGTATTTTGCAAAGATAAAATATCTCGGCACAGCCTTTCACGGCTTCCAGGTTCAGCCGGGTCTGAGAACGGTTCAGGGTGAGCTGAACACCGCCTTGAATCAGGCATTCGGTCTGCCCTGTAAGGTGACGGGATGTAGCCGTACGGATGCCGGAGTACACGCAAACGAGTTTTGCCTTACCGTAGAGTGCGACGGTGCTACAATTCCCGCGGACAAGCTTCCGATAGCCGTTTCGCGCTTTCTGCCCGAGGATTTGTCCCTGTTTTACGCAGAGGAGTGCGACGTGGAGTTTCATCCTCGCTATGATGTAAAGGAAAAGGAATACCTTTATCGCATAATAAACAGACCTATCTATGATCCCTTTGAGTACGGCAGAGCCTGGTTTTTGTCAAGACCCATAACCGACAAGGGACTTGAAATGATGCAGCTGGCGGCGAGCCATTTTGTTGGTAAAAAGGATTTTTGTACCTTTATGGCAGAGGGCTCTGATGTGGAGGATACAGTGCGCAATATAACCTCCCTTACCGTTGAGCGCACAGGCGATCTTATAGAGATACGCATATCGGCAGACGGCTTTCTTTACAATATGGTTCGCATCATTGTCGGCACGCTTACCGAGGTGGCATTCGGCAGGATATCTGCCGACTCCATTGATGCCGTAATAGAGTCTCACGATCGTTCAAGGGCGGGGATGACCGCCCCGGCAGAGGGACTTTATCTGAATTGCGTAACCTATTGATTTCCTGTTTTTCCAACAATACAACAAAATAATATTTTGCTCCGTGTGACAAGATTTGTAAAAGTCACACGGAGTTTTTTGTTGGGAGAATGCTTATGAAAAAGAAACACAGAGGAATAAGGGTGATAGCTATTATCATATTTTCAGCAGCCCTTATTTGCGCTCTGATATTTGGCATAATGCTTTTTAATGTGTATAGTAACATCAGCTTTGAGGGAGACGAGAGACTTTTTGATAGCTCAAGAAGCTTTAATTCCACCACATTCTACGCCAGCTCAAATGAAAGCAACGAGGGCGAATATATACCGATAGCTATTGAAACCGGCGGCAGTATGCGCAAGATCTTTTACTCCCTTGATGAAATGAGTCGCTTTGTCAGGGAGGGCTTTATTGCTGTTGAGGATAAAAGGTTCTATGAGCATAAGGGCATTGATCTTGGGCGAACGCTGCTGGCGTCTGCAAATTATATTCTTGGCAGAGATAAGCTCTTCGGCGCCTCTACCATAACCCAGCAGGTGATAAAAAATATCAGCGGTGACAATCAGCTGAGTATAAAGCGAAAAATGCAGGAGATCATCCGCGCGATCCACATTGAGCGAAACTACAGTAAGGATGAAATACTTGAGGTATACCTCAATGTTATCCCTATGAGCGAAAATATATACGGCATAGGAGCGGCATCCAGAGCTTATTTTGGCAAAGAGCCCTCAGACCTTTTGCCCGAGGAGGCAGCGACTCTTATCGGTATTACCAATGCCCCTACCGCATATAACCCATATATAAATCCTACGGCCTGTAAGAAAAAAAGAGATATTGTGCTGACGGTAATGAAAAATGACGGAGTTATAACCGACGATGAATACGATAGAGCAATAAGCTCGCCTCTCGGGGTCATTGACCGCAGCTACGCGGAGGATAGACTTGACAGCTGGTTTGTTGAGAGGGTGATTGACGAAATAGTGGAGGATATGGTAAGCAGAGAGGGAATCTCTCGGTCCGCCGCCAGAATGACTCTGCTTGGCGGTGGATATTCGGTTTATACAACTATGAGGCCCTCTGTGCAGAGCAGCTTAGAGAAGTATTTTGAAAACACGGATAATTTTCCTTCAGAAATCAGTGACGGGCTCAATTACGCAATGGCAGTCACCGATTCGGAGACGGGGTATCTTGTGGGGATTGTCGGTCGCGTGGGAAAAAAGACGGGCAATAGACTGCTTAGTCACGCCACTACGCCTCATATACCGGGCTCAACGCTGAAGCCTATTGCATTATACGCTCCACTTATAGATGAGGGCAGAATAAATTGGGCAACGGTGCTTGATGATGTACCCGTCAGCTTCTATGAAAGCGATGGAGAATGGCGTGAATATCCAAAGAACTCCCCCGCCGTTTATGATGGATTGACTACTGTCAAGGATGCTATCCGTAATTCAAAGAATACTATTGCCCATCGCCTGGCCGAAATAAGAACACCAAAAGCAATTTTTAAGTCTCTCAGAGATGATTTTGCCTTTGATACTCTTATTGAGAGAGAAGGAGGATTGACAGATGTGGCAATAGCGCCGATGGCTCTCGGTCAGCTCGGCCGCGGTGTCTCGCTACTGAAAATGACAGAGAGCTACAGCGCGCTTGTGGGTGAGGGCGAGAGACGAGAGGCGTGTAGTTATCTTTATCTTGTTGATTACAAGGGCAGGGTGGTAATGGAGAAGGAGCAGACGAGAGGGAGAGTCTATCGTGATAGCACTGCCAGAATAATGAATCAGCTCCTGATGACCGTTACAGATAGCGGAACAGCTAAGAGCATAACTCTGAAAAACTATGTTAACACAGCTGGAAAGACGGGCACATCGGGAGGAAATAAGGATAAGTGCTTCATAGGCTACACCCCATATCTGACGGCGGGAATATGGTGCGGCTACGACGATAACCGTTCCATAGGCTCTCTGTCTAAGAGTCATCTTAAAATATGGGACGAGGTAATGCTGACGCTCCACCGCGATATTGTTGCAAGGGGCAATGTAAAGGAGTTTTCAACAGAGGGACTGTATTATCTTCCTTACTGTATGGATTCAGGAATGTTGTATAGCGAAACTTGTAGGTTTGACCCCAGAGGCAACAGACAGGATTTTGGATATTTTACAGAGGATAACGCGCCGAGTGAGCGCTGTACAAGACATGTTATGTGCAGATATGACAGTATAACAAAATCTATTGCCAATAAAGACTGCCCCGAGGAGAATATAGTAAACGTGGCACTGATATCTGTTTCCGACAGAGGCTTTCCGAAGGAGATTAATGTGACCGATGCTGAGTTCGTGTACAGAGATATTGACGGATATGCTCCAAGGCCCGTGGATGAGACGCTTCCGTATTTTGAGTATTCCTTACCCGATGGAGTTTATGTAGGGAAAAGCAAGGGGAAAAAGCAATTTAACAGAAATTGTTCCTCGCACTCCGAATAATCTATTTACTTTTTCATTCTCTTGTGCTACAATAAATGCAGGAGGTGAATTATGGATTACCAGGTTGTTTATTCGGGTAGAAAAACTATATCACTATGTATAAAAGACGGCGGCCTTGTAGTCAAGGCACCCTACGGTACGAAAAAGCAAAAAATTGAAAGCATTATAATTTCACACGACTCTTGGATCAGAAAGCATATGGCAAAGCAACAGCAAAGGAATCAGAGATTTGCTTCTCTTACCGACGATGATATCAAGCTTCTTCGCAAGGAAGCCAAAAGAGTTATTCCTCTCAAGGCTTCATATTATGCAAAAATTATGGGGTTAAAATACGGCAGAATTACCATAACAGGTGCAAAGACAAGATTTGGTTCCTGTTCCTCCAAGGGAAATCTATCCTTCTCATACCGTCTTATGCTGTATCCCGATGAGGCTGTTGATTATGTGGTTGTTCACGAGCTGGCGCATCTTATAGAAATGAATCACTCTCCCGCTTTTTACAGGATCGTTGAGAGGGTTTTACCCGACTATAAAGAGAGAAAAAAACTCTTAAAGGAATAAAAAAAGGAAAGCGAAATGCTTTCCTTTTTTTATCAGAACTCCAGCGTGTGAGAGACGAGTCGTTCTCCCTCATAGCGTAGCTTAAGAGAGAAGAAGCGACTTTCCTTTTCCATGAGCTCAAAGAATATCTTGTCACCCTCCCATATGGGAAGATTCTGTACATCCTCTTTTTTTACCCATTCAAGACGCCCCTCGTCGCAATTATAGTCTATTTCCCCCTCATAGTCTGTGGCGGTAAAGAGGTGCATATACTCGGTGCCGTATTTGTCAGAGACAAAGGTAATTATTCCTCGGTAGCTCAGATCTGTGACGGTTAAGCCGGTCTCCTCCTTTATCTCTCTGCGCGCACAGTCAAAGGGGGTCTCTCCCTCCTCAAGCTTGCCGCCTACACCGATCCACTTGTCACGGTTCATATCATTTATTTTCTTTATACGGTGTATCATCAGATATGCACCGTCTTTTTCTATATAGCATAGGGTAGTGTTAAACATATGTTATCCTCACTTTCAAGAGATATTTTAACATTTTTTAGCCTAAAATGCAAGCAGAAAAATAAAGTATGTATATTTTGTTAAAATAAACAAAAGCGCTTGACTTTCGTTGTAAAATGTGTATAATAGTTAAGTGGTTAATTATTAACAACTAAATTGTTTTTAGGAAGGGAAAAATATGGCGGAATCAAAGCTTTCCAGAGCTATAAATATGATGATAAAGACCGATCATATGCATAGGTCGCTTATAGATTCACAGGTGGGTACGCTTGGCATTCACCGAACACAGCACAGGATTCTTATGCACCTTGCCTGTCATGCAAGTCTTCCATCGCAAAAGGAACTTGCCGAGCATCTTAACGTGACACCGGCGGCGGTCACAGGCGCGCTGAAGAAAATGGAGCAGGACGGATATGTGGAGCGTACGCTCGGCCAGGATAACAGATTTAACGAGCTTAGAATTACCGAGAAGGGTAAAGCTCTTGTCACCGAGAGCTGCAAGATATTCGGTGAGGTGGATTCCTCAATGTTTGAGGGATTTACCGATAAGGAGCTTGACATCTACATCTCCTGCCTTGAAAGACTGCAGGCGAATATGAAAAAGCATTGTGAAAGGAAGAATAACCAATGAAAAGATGGTGGAAATATATAAAACCGTATCTGACGTCCTTTATCCTCGGTCCTGTCGGTATGATAGTAGAGGTTATAGGCGAGATGTTTATGCCGCTTCTGCTCGCCGAGCTTATCAATAGAGCAAACGATGGCGAGCTTACTATCGGTGGCAGTATTGGTATAGCAGGCACGCTTATCGTTATCGTGCTTCTTATGATGACGGGCGGTGTGGCAGGCGCTTACTTCGGAGCTAAGGCATCTGTAAACTTTGCCGCCGATTTAAGACGCGATCTTTATGCCAAGGTACAGCAGTATTCATTTGCTAATATTGATAAGTTCTCTGCCAGCTCGCTTGTGACGAGAATGACTAACGACGTCACTCAGCTACAGAATTTTGTAAATATGCTTCTCCGTATGGCACTTAGATCTCCCGGTATGTTTATCGGTGGTATCATTATGGCGGTGAGCTTGAAGCCCAGTCTTTCTGTAATTCTTGCCGTAACAATGCCTACGATGCTTATAGTCCTGTTCTTCCTTATCAGAATGGGATTCCCCAGATTTGAGAAGCTGCAGAAAAAGGTGGATAAGCTCAACTCCACTGTGCGCGAGAACGTTACGAACGTCAGAGTAGTAAAATCCTTCGTTCGTGAGGATTATGAAATAGAGAAGTTTTCTAAGGACAACGCAGACCTTAAAAATAGCGGTATGAATGCCGTCAAGGTGCTTATTTGGTCTATGCCTGTAATGAATATCTTTATGTATATTTCAGTTATAGCTGTTATCTGGTCAGGACACCATATCGTACTTGATGGCGGTATGCTCGTCGGAGATCTTTCTGCATTTATCACCTACACGACACAGATCCTTTCATCGCTTATGATGGTGTCAATGCTCTTTATGTTCGCCTCACGTGCGCTTGCGTCGGGACGCCGTGTGTGTGAGGTGCTTGACGAGAAAATTGATATCAATGACACAAATTCCTCGGCAGAACACATAATCAGCCGCGGAGATATAGAGTTCAAGAACGTATCCTTCCGTTATTACAAGAATAGCGGCGAGCCTGTTCTTGACAATATTAACCTTACCATTCCCGCAGGATCTACCGTTGGAATCATAGGCTCAACGGGCTGCGGAAAGACCACTCTCGTTTCAATGATTCCAAGACTTTATGACGTTGACGAGGGAGAGGTAACCATTGATGGAGTGAATGTCAAGGATTACTCACTCGTTAATCTTCGTGACGGTATCGGTATGGTTCTGCAGAAGAATCTTCTATTCTCGGGTAGCATTGGTTATAATCTTCGCTGGGGTGATTCGGACGCGACCGATGTGGAGATGATCAGAGCGGCAGAGCATTCTGCGGCACACAAGTTTGTATCCACATTTAATGAGGGATACGATACCTTGCTTGACAAGGGCGGAACAAATCTTTCGGGCGGTCAGAAGCAGAGACTATGTATTGCCAGAGCACTTATTAAAAAACCGAAGATCCTTATTCTTGACGATTCTACAAGCGCAGTAGATACCGCAACCGAGGCGCAGATAAGAGAGGCCTTCGCTACGGATCTTCCCGATTGTACAAAGATCATCATTGCCCAGCGCATCAGCTCGGTTAAAGATGCAGATTTCATCATCGTTATGAACGATGGCTGTGTGACAGGTGTAGGCACTCACGACGAGCTGCTTGAAAATAACGAAGAATACAGCGAGATTTTCTACTCGCAGATGGACAGAAAGGAGGCGTAATCTATGGCAAGAAATCTTGAAGAGCTTAAAAAGCAATATAACAGCGTCTCTCACGGTATGTCTTTGCGTGGCGGGGGTCCTGGCAATAAGCACGGTGTCAGAGGAAAGGGAAAGCCTAAAAATATGGGCAAGACGGTAAGCAGAATTCTTTCATATGTTGGAAAGTATAAGGTGCTTCTCGTTCTTGTATTCGCTTGTATGCTCCTGACTACAGTAAGCTCGCTTTGCGCAGGATATCTTATTGCGCCCATAATCAATCGCATTACTCTTGCTGTTAATCCTGATGCGGATCTTGATCCCAGCGCGCTTGAAATAATGGCTGATAAGGTTATTGCAGCCTTTGCTGATACACATCTTATCTCCTCTCTTATGGTAAATACCGCGGCAGAGGTTACTGTGTATGTATTTGCCGCATTGATAATTCTTGCATTGGTTTACGGCATATCCGCTTTTGGCAGTTATATTCAGGGCAGATTGATGCTTTCTGTATCCCAGAACTCTATCAAAACCATAAGAGACGATCTCTTTAAGGCGCTACAGAAGCTGCCTGTAAGGTATTTTGACTCTCATCCTACGGGTGAGATAATGAGCCGTTTTACAAACGACGTTGATAATATTGACGTTATGCTGAACAACTCGCTTACCTCTATTGTTAGCGGTGTTATTTCACTTACCGGAACATTTATTTTTATGTTGACCACTAACATATGGCTCACTCTGATAACAGTTCTTTTCCTGCCTTTGCTTATGTTTGCGGCAGGCACTATTGCAAAGAATTCCTCTAAGTATTACGGTGCTCAGCAGGCGGCTATCGGTGCTGTAAACGGGTATATTGAGGAAACCATCAGCGGTCAGAAGGTGGTTAAGGTATTCAACCACGAGGACGAGTGTATTGAGGAGATGAATACTCTTAACGAGGATCTCCGCGACAAGCAGCAAAAGGCGCAGTTCTGGGGCGGAGTTACAGGTCCCATAATGCACAATATCAGCCTAATTTCCTACGCAATTACTCTTGGCGTCGGAGGTATACTGATAGTTGTAAGCGGTTTTACTCCGGGCGCACTTACCGTGTTTGCCAACTACTCAAAGCAGTTTTCTATGCCGATAAGCCAGCTTTCGCAGCAGGTTTCCACCCTATTTGCAGCTCTCGCTGGTGCAGAGCGTGTGTTTAACGTTATAGATGAAATGCCCGAGACTCCCGATGACGAGGATGCTATTGACGACACTATCAAGGGACATGTTATTATGGAGAACGTCACATTTGGTTATAATCCCGATAAGGTTGTTCTGAAAAATATATCCCTTTATGCAAGACCTGGTCAGAAGATCGCATTCGTTGGCTCAACAGGCGCGGGCAAAACAACTATCACCAACCTCTTAAACCGTTTCTACGATATAGAGGAGGGAACTATTACCATAGACGGAAAGCCCCTCAAATCATATAAGCGCGATTTCCTCCGCAAGAATATAGCTATGGTGCTCCAGGATACTCATCTCTTTACGGGAACCGTTATGGAAAATATCCGTTACGGCAGACTTGATGCTACCGACGATGAGGTTATCGCTGCGGCAAAGACTGCCAGTGCTCACAGCTTTATTATGCGTCTTGAGCACGGCTATGACACCGTTCTTGAGGGCGATGGAGCAAATCTCTCTCAGGGTCAGCGCCAGCTGCTCAATATAGCCCGTGCGGCTCTGTCAAAGGCACCTATACTTGTTCTTGACGAGGCAACCTCCTCGGTAGACACCCGTACCGAGCGCCATATTGAGCGCGGTATGGACAGACTGATGAAGGATAGGACCACCTTTGTTATAGCTCACAGACTTTCTACCGTTCGTAACTCAAACGCTATTATGGTGCTTGAGGCGGGAGAAATAATAGAGCGCGGTGACCACGATGATCTCCTGGCTCAAAAGGGCAGATATTACGAGCTGTATACAGGCCTCAAGGAGCTTGACTAATAATGAAAAAACGGTACCAAGCTGATATGCGGTGCCGTTTTTTCTTTACAAAACTGAAAAGGTGTGATATAATAAGCTTAACTCAACAAAGGGAGACATATATGAACATTCTCGTAAGCGGACTTCTGAATACAGAGACCACCTGCGCCGTTCGCGGCTTTCCGATAAATTATTATCCCATAGACTACAACTTTTTTGGTGTAAGCACCGCGGTGTCGGGCGTTGCCTTTAATATTTCCAAGGCGCTTTCAACTCTCGGTGACAAGGTTTCTTTGACTTCAATGCTTGGTAATGACTTTTCTGCCGAGTACATTCTCAGAGCCGTTGCCGAATTGAATATTGATACAGAAAATATCAGGCATAGTCTGAATCAGACCCCAAGCTCGGTTGTTCTGTATGATCCTGAGGGCAGACGGCAGATTTATTGCGATCTTAAGGACATTCAGCAGACGGATTATTCCTTTGATAAGTCGCAGCTTCGCAACGTGGATGCTGTCGTTGCCTGTAACATTAACTTTAATCGCCCCCTTTTGAGCTTGGCAAAGAAGGAGGGAAAGCTGGTTGCCACCGATGTTCACGTTCTTTCGGATGTTTATGATGAGTATAACAGAGAGTTTATGGAATGGGCAGATATTTTGTTTTTGAGCGACGAGGCAGTAGGAGATGAATACCGGTGCTTCATTCACAGGATAGCTGAAGCGTATAATAATAAAATAATTGTTATGGGGCGCGGTGTAAAGGGAGCCGCAATATACCTGAGAGAAACGGGAAGTGTTGTTGATGTTCCGTCCTTCAAGGTGGAAAAAGTGGCAAACACCGTTGGCGCGGGAGATGCACTGTTCAGTGGCTTTTTGCATTATTATCTCAAGGGGCTCTCACCGATAGATGCCCTTATAAGAGCCCAGCTTTTTGCAGCGATGAAGATAAGGGAAAACGGAGCGTCAAAGGGCTTTGTATCCGAGTCAGAAATAGAAAAATGCTTGACAAATAAAAAGGCGAGTCCATTTGTACTCGCCTTAAAACTTTATATTTGATATTTATTGCAGGGCAGAATGATTAATTGAGCTTGTCAAGAGCTTTTTCAATTCTTGCAAGAGACTCGGCCTTGCCGATAACCTCCATAATCTCAGTAGCGCCGCCGGGTGTTGCGGTCATACCGGAAACTGCGATACGGATGCACCACATAAGAGTACCGGTCTTGATAGAGAGCTTCTCTGCGATGGGCATCAGGGAAGCAAAGAGGGTGTCGTTGTCAAAGCTTGTAACCTCAGCAAGTACAGACTTTGCCTCTGTGAGAACGGTCTTTACGATCTCATAGTCAGCAATCTTGTTCTTTTTGTTGAGGAAGAGCTCCTTTTCATACTCGGGCAAGGTGATGAAGAATGCCATTCTGTTGTTGATCTCAGAGAGCTTTGCAATTCTGGTCTTAAGGAGACCGAGCATCTTTGTCTTGCTGATGCTATCGGGAATGTCAACCGAGATAAATCTCTCCACAAGTCCTCTGAACTCAGCATCCTCAAGCTTGTGAATATATTCACCGTTGAACCAAAGCAGCTTCTCAAAGTCAAATACGGAGGGCGACTTGGAAACACCCTCAATGGTAAAGGCCTCCTTCAGCTCATCAAGAGTAAAGAACTCCTGCTCGCCACCCTTGGGGCACCAGCCCAGCAGAGAAATGTAGTTGATAATAGCCTCGGGCAGATATCCGTCAGCAACTAAATCCTGGAAGGAAACTGCGCCGTGACGCTTGGAGAGCTTGGAAATGTTACCCTCTGCATCCTTTCCCATAAGCAGTGGGAGATGAACATAGGTAGGTCTCTCCCAGCCGTATGCATCATAGAGGAGAACATACTTAGGTGTAGAGGTCAGATACTCAGAGCCTCGCACAACGTGGGTAACTCCCATAAGATGGTCGTCAATAACGTGGCAGAAGTTGTAGGTAGGATAGCCATCAGCCTTCATCAGGATCTGATCCTGAAGCTCCTCGTTGTTCATAGAAATATCGCCGAATACCTCGTCGTGATAGCTTGTCACGCCCTCGGTAGGCATCTTCTGACGAATAACGAAGGGTACACCTGCCTTGAGATTAGCCTCAACCTCCTCGGGAGAAAGATTGCGGCAGTGTCTGTCATAGCCACCCATAGCATCCTGCTCGTGAAGCTTTTCAAGACGCTCCTTGGTGCAGAAGCAGTAGTATGCATGTCCCATCTCAACAAGCTTCTTTGCATATTCCATATATATTTCCTTACGCTCGGACTGAACATAAGGGCCGTGGTCGCCACCTACATCGGGACCCTCGTCATAGTTAAGCCCCGTCATAGCAAGAGTGGATTTAATTACATCGGTTGCTCCCTCTACAAGTCTCTCTCGGTCGGTATCCTCTATACGAAGAATAAACTTACCGCCGTCGTGCTTTCCGATAAGATAAGAATAAAGCGCCGTTCTCAGATTACCGATATGCATATATCCGGTAGGGCTGGGCGCAAATCTTGTTACTGTCATTGTATTTACTCCTTTTTGGAATTACATAAAAAATCATCTTACATTTTAACACAAAATTAATATTTAGTCAATCCAAAAGTGTAAAATTATTTGACATTCTGTGATAAAATATGTTAAAATACATTAACAAAAGAGTTTTGGGAGAAAAAAGATGCTAAAAACGTCATTTTCAAAATACCTTGCTGCATTTGTAATCCTTTTACTTGTCAGCTTTATATTCATGACGGTTATAATAACCTCAATGGTGAGCAATTATGCCTTCAGTGATACAGAGCAAAGATTGGAGAAGGAAAGCTCGGTCGTGGTAGATGTAATCCTTGCCGATGGCATCAGCTCTCTGGATCAGGAGATCTATGAGCTTGCAGACATAATCGGTCCTATGGTAAGCATTAACTCGGATTATGATATTATCGTCATAGATCATACGGGTAAGATCCTTTTGTCCACCGCGCATTCAACCGATGAAGAAAAGGTTCCGGTTATCAATGTTAATGATGGAATCGGTAAAATAGATATTAATTACTTTGAAAAGAGCATAGGAGAAAACGGTCATGCAAGCTATGTTTATAATGGAAAGATAGGTAACTCCGAGGAGAGATATATGGCATTTGCCAAGCCGATCTCGGTAGACGGCAGGACAGAGGGCTATGTTCTTACGCTAACCTCCACAGACAAGGAGCATAATTTCGTAAGGGTAACAAGACAGGCGGTTATCAACAGCGCTATAGGCGTTATGATTGCGGCGGTTGTTGCAGCATATATCATTACCCAGCGTATTGTCCGACCTCTTAAAAAAATGACCAATGCAACCAAGCAGTTTGCCAAGGGAGATTTTTCGGTCAGGGTAGAGGTCAGTGACAGAAACGATGAGGTTGCTGCGCTTGCTATGGCGTTTAACAATATGGCAGAATCGCTTGAAAATCTTGAGAAAATGCGTAATTCTTTTCTTGCAAATATCTCGCACGATCTACGCACACCCATGACCACCATATCTGGCTTTATAGACGGTATTACTACGGGCGCTATCCCTCCGGAAAAGCACGAGTATTATCTCGGCATCATTTCTGCTGAGGTACACCGACTTTCCCGCCTGGTAACTCAGCTGCTTGATGTATCAAGGTTGGAGTCCGGAGAGCGAAAGTTCAGCTATACCGACTTTGATATAGCCGAGATAGCCAGAATAATCCTTATTTCCTTTGAGAAAAAGATTGACGAAAAGCGTCTTGATGTGGAGTTTATCTCCGAGCAGGACGGTATGTATGTACACGCTGACAAGGACGCTATATATCAGGTTATGTATAACCTCTGCCATAATGCGATCAAATTCGCCAGAGAGGGCGGTAAACTCAGAATATCTATTTCAAAGATTACCGACACTAAGATAAAGGTAGCAGTCTATGACCAGGGACAGACCATATCCGAGGAGGATTCAAAGATGGTCTTTGACAGATTCTACAAGACCGATAAGAGCCGCGGCCTTGATAAGACAGGCGTAGGTCTCGGTCTCTATATCTCCAAGACTATTATTGATGCACACGGTGAGACCATCGGCGTAGCATCTCCCGAGCAGGATAGCTGCGAGTTCTGGTTCACACTCACCGAGGGCTCACACCCCAAGAGAAAGCTCGCCCTGGACTCTGCCCAGAAGGAGAGCTAATTAATACAAAAAAGAGAGCCGCAAGGACTCTCTTTTTGTATTTGGTGCGGGCGACAGGACTTGAACCTGCACGGGGATCCACCAGATCCTAAGTCTGGCGCGTCTGCCAGTTCCGCCACGCCCGCTTGTACTTAGACATTTTATCATATTAAGCTGCAAAAGTCAATATATAAAAAATAACAGAATAATCTTTTTATTATTTTTTGGTCATAATGCTATCATTTGTATTGCAATTCTGAAAAAAGGGTGTTATAATTAATTTGAAAACATATTTAGGAGGCAGGATATGAAAAAGATCGCCTTGGTTTTAGCCTTATTTATAGCGCTCTCGTCGTTTTCAGCTTGCGATATAATTTTTCCCGACGGATTTCCCGGGGATAACAATAATGGCAGCGGTAACAATGACACAAGTAGCGGTGACGGCTCCGGTGAAGGTGAAAACACTCCTCCCGACGGTGGAAATGGTGAAAACAACGGAGGGAATAACGGAGACGGAGAGAATAACGAAAACAATGGGGAAGGCGGTGGAAACACCGAAGATCCCAATAAGGATATTAATCCCGGTCTTGTTGACATAGTTGACCTTCGTGGCCTTAATGAGCAGATCTACTGTAAGCTTACCGCTCTTGACGGCTATGAGTATAAGGTGTTCTATAAAAAGAGCGGTGACGAGGAGTTTTCAAGCCTTGATTCTAATCTGATGTTCCGCACCAGAGGCGTTCTTGAGTTTTATATACTCGGTATATCTGCTGGAAAATACGAGGTAAAAATTGAGGCAGAAAGCGAAAATGGACTTCTGCGTAAAAACCTGAAGGAAATTGAAGTAGCTGCACAGGACAGAAGCGGCTACGCTCATTTTGGTTATTCCGAGGGAGTCGGCGCCTACAACAATGACGGTACTGTTAAAGAGGGTACGGTAATCCTGTATGTTACCAACGAGAACAAAAATACAGTTACAATGACCATAAACGGCACAGAATATGTAGGATTGGTTGATATTCTTCAGAAGCAGCATTTGTCAGAGGTGCCTCTGCTGGTAAGAATTATCGGTAAGATCACCACCAATCAGTGGAACTATAAGAATGTGGCCCCTCGTCTTACCGACGGCTCCAACTGGGATGAAACATTCTTTGAAAACACCTTCTCAAATGAATACGGTGAGAATCTTGTTGGTCTTAAGGTAAGATATACCGATAAATGCGCCGGCAAGACCTACACATACAGAACTACAAAAGACGGACTCGGCGAGGTCAGGGTAGGCGGTAGCGGAATGTCCACAACCACATATAAGGGAAGTGATTTTCCCGCTCTTCTCGGCAAAACCGTATATGACGATGATTCTATGATCAATGTTATAGAGGTCCAGGCGGCAAGCAACATTACAATTGAGGGCGTTGGAGATGATGCGGAGCTTTTCCAGTTTGGTATCGGCTTTGAGGAGTGCAATTCAATTGAGATAAAGAACCTTACATTTACCGATTATCCCGAGGATGCACTTAACTTCATGGGTAAAAACGATGTAACCAAGAGCGGAAACTATTGGGTACACAATAATACCTTTAACAGGGGCTACAACGCTTGGGACGTAAGCGGCGAGCGTGACAAGTATGCGGGCGACGGAACCATTGATATGGCAATCGTTCATAATGCCACCGTGTCGTATAACAGTTTTGTAGAAACCAAAAAAACTATGCTGGTGGGCAACTCCGACTCCTCCAGATGTATGAATATTACCATTCATCATAATATGTTTGACGCCGTTGGCTCGCGCCTTCCTCTCGTTCGTAACACCAATGTGCATAGCTATAATAACTACTTTATTTCTTGCTCCTCCTGTGCCAGCGTAAGAGTAGGAAGCTATCTGTTCAGCGAGGCAAATTACTATTACTTCAGCAAACCCTTTGACATCAAGGATAGCGGTGCGGTAAAATCCTACGGTGATTACTTTGATTCTTCAAGCAGCGGTAATGCTACCGTTGCAAGCTCCCGTGATCAGAAGGTAAATAATAGCTGCAAGCCGGATAAGACAACCGATTACTCCCGTTTTGATACTAACCCCGAGCTCTTCTATTATGATGCAGAGCGCGGCGTATCCGATGTACTGTATCTTCTCAGTGCTGAGGATGTGCCCACGTTTATAAACCAATATACCGGTGCAGGCTGTCTTGAGAGATTGCCCGAGTAACTTTAGAGGTGATAAAATGACAAGTAAAGAGAGATTTATTGAAATCTATAACAAACACATTACCCGCGAGGGAGCAGATAAGCTGCTTGAATATCTCCTCTCTCCCGCGTCGGATTTCTTTGTTGCCCCCGCCAGCTCACGATTCCATTGTTCCTATGAGGGCGGTCTTTGTGATCACTCTATCAATGTGTATGAGTGCCTTGATTCCTATCTCAAGTCGGACAGGGTAAAGCAAAACTTCGGATTTGAGTACAGTGACGAGAGCATTGCGATAGTATCTCTGCTGCATGATCTATGCAAGGTTAATATTTACAAAAAGGGCTTCCGTAATGTAAAGGACGAGAAGGGAGTATGGCAGAGGGTAGATACCTTTGAGTATGATGACAAACTGCCTTACGGTCACGGTGAGAAGAGTGTATACATCATTTCGGGATATATGAAGCTCACTCGCGAGGAGGCGTTCGCAATCAGGTATCATATGGGCTATTCCTCAACCGAGGATGCGAGAAATGTATCTGCCGCCTTTGAGATGTTCCCCTTAGCATTCGCGCTCTCTACCGCAGACAGCGAGGCGACATACTTTGTTGAATCTAAAAATAAGATGATATAAAAAAGGACCTGCTTGAATAATCAAGCAGGTCTTTTTTGCGGCAAAAAACATTCTGCCGCGCATTATATGCCATTATTCTGCAACAAAGAGGAACGGATAGATCTCTTGTCCGCCGTCAATAAAGTATGCTTCAACATTCGGATAGGTCTCTGACATATACTTTGTGAGCAGCTCTCTTTCCTCTGATGTAGCATCCTTGCCGAAGAATACGGTGATCATAAATCTGTTGTGATCCTTAAGGATAATATCAATCAGCCCATATGTTGATACCATTTTATCGGGGCCGGAAATCACGATCTCCTTCGCGATAATTCCCATAGTGTCACCCTCGGTTACATGGACGCCATTCATATCGGCATCTCTTACAGCAGGGGAGATGTACGCAGAGGTAATTCTGTTTATAGCATCCTCTGCCTCAGCCATCAGCGTATCAGGCTCAGAGAAATCAAAGCTCATTGATGACATAGCCACATATCCTGCACCGATGCTCTTGGTGGGTACGACATATATCTTAGCCTTGTCGTATATTTCTGCTGCCTGGCTCGCAGCCATAAATATATTTCCGTTGTTGGGGAATACAAAGATATTCTCGGCATTTATTTTTCCAAACGCCTCAAGAAAATCGCTTGTAGAGGGGTTGTTGGTCTGGCCGCCCTGAACTATCTCATCGCATCCAAGATCACCAAAGAGCTTTGAGATGCCTTCGCCGTTGCTGACGGCAACCATACCGTACTTTTTCTTGGGCATCTCCTTGGGAGGCTCGCTCTTCTCAGTCTCCTCTGCCTCTGCCATAAGCTCGGTGTGCTGCAGGGACATGTTTTCTACCTTAACCGAGATAAAATCACCAACCTTAAGCATATACCTCATAATCTTATCAGGTCTTAAGGTATGAACATGTATTTTTACGATAGAATCAGTCTGGAATGCTACGATAGAATCACCGTATGATGCAAGATAGAGCTTAAGTGCGTCAAGATCAAAGGGCTTTTCTGCGGTCTTTCTGTTCATAAGCTGAACGAGGAGCTCTGTGCAATAGCCGTATTCCATGACGCTGTTAGGGCCAAAGCTGCTTTCACTTATGTTGGGGACCTTTTTAGCAGCGGGGAGAATGGGCTCTTCGCTATCATCTTCAATATCCTCGCCGTTCAGAACTCTGTTAAGTCCGTCAATAATGTAAAGCAGACCGGCTCCGCCAGAGTCAACCACACCTGCCTCGCCGAGAATGGGGAGGATCTCAGGTGTACGCTGAAGCGAAGCGTTCATTTCGTTTACAAGATCGGCAAAAAGGGTCTGTACGGTACTCTTGGAGTTAACTCGGCTTACGGCGTATTCAACCGCCTCTCTCGCAACCGTAAGGATAGTTCCCTCGGTGGGAGTCATAACCGACTTGTACGCCTGCTGAACACCCAGCTCAAGGGCGTGAGCAAGCTTTTTGGCATCGGCTGTCTCAACATTTTCAAGACCCCTTGCCATTCCTGCGAAGAACTGAGAGAGAATAACTCCGGAGTTTCCTCTTGCGCCCAGCAGCATACCGCGGGAGGCTACATTGAGAACCTCTGCAAGGTCATCTGTGTCAATATTCTGGAGAGAAGCAACGCCGCTCTCAATAGTCATAGACATATTGTCTCCGGTGTCTCCGTCTGGAACAGGGAAGACGTTGAGCTTATTGACTTCTTCAGCATTTGCGTGAAGCTCGGAAGCGCCACCGCGAAGCATCTTGGCAAACAAATATCCGCCAAGCTGCTTTATATTCCATTTTTGGGGAGCTTTTTCGGCTTTTTCCTTTGTAGCCTTAGCCTTTTCAGCTTTAGCCTTCTCAGCCTTTTCTTTATCGGCTTTGACTTTTTCAGCCTTGGCCTTGTTTGCCTTAGCCCTGTCAGCCTTAGCTTTATCAGCCTTTTCTTTGTCGGCCTTTGCTTTCTCAGCCTTAGCCTTATCAGCCTTCTCTTTGTCAGCCTTAGCCTTTTCGGCTCTTTCCTTGTTAGCCTTTGCTTTCTCAGCCTTAGCCTTGTCAGCCTTTTCTTTGTCAGCCTTAGCCTTCTCAGCCTTAGCCTTATCAGCCTTCTCTTTGTCAGCTTTAGCCTTCTCAGCCTTCTTTAATTCAGCGGCAGCTTTATCAGCAACCGACTTTGCAGGCTTTGTTTTTTTATTTTTGGCATTATCCTTCGCAGGAGAGTTTTCCTTTGCGGATAACTTTTTGCTTTCGTCAGTAATCTTAGACATAAATATCTCCTATCTGTCCTGATTGACAGTGCGTTCTAGAGTTTATCTCTCCTTACCTACAAAGAAGAGGGCTATGGTACCGGGACCGGAGTGCGCGCCTATAACAGTTCCAACATCGGTGATGAGATCGGTAGTTGCGCCGTACTTTTCATTAATAATTCTTCCCAGCTCCTCTGCCTCCTCAAGACAGTCGGCGTGAGAAATATATACTCTCTTTTTGCCCTCGTCGTCGCAGGTTGCACCGTATTTGTCTGCCAGAGCCATAATAGAGGTGCGTCTGCCTCTTACCTTGCTTACATTTATGAGATGACCGTCGTTGTCCACGTGGAGAACGGGCTTAATTCCGATCATATTACCAAAGAATGCTGCCGTGGGGCTGATTCTGCCGCCGCGCTTAAGGTATACAAGATCGTCAACGGTAAACCAGTGGCAGATCTTAAGCTTAATAGACTCTGCATATGCCGCAGCCTCCTCAATGGTTGCACCCTCGTTCTTCTTGTCGTTCACCATATCAAGGAGCAGGGCAATACCTGCGGATGCAGCGAGAGTATCAACAAGTAGGATCTTTCTTTCGGGGTACTTTTCCTTCAGCTGCTCTGCAGCAAGTCTTGCACTGTTGAATGTTGTGCTGAGACCGGTGGAAAAACCGATATAGAGAATATCCTTGCCCTCGCTAAGCAGCTTTTCAAATCCTGCGGCAAAGCTCTCTGTGTTTACCGCAGAGGTCTTAGCAACGCCACCCTCGCGCATTTTATCATAAAAGGTTTTGATGGGCATCTCGTTGTTGTAGTATTCCTTCTCGCCTCCGTCAAAACGGAAGGAAAGGGAAGCATAGTGCATTCCTCTTGCCTCAATCATCTCCTGAGAGAGATCGCAGGAAGAGTCTGTAAAAATAATGTAATTACTCATGTTAATATCCTTATCATAATTATAGTTTTTAGCATTCTTTTGCCTTGCTAAACATTTTTTAGCTTGAGAGAAGAAAGAAAAAAGATGTATTTTTGTTTCTCAAACTCCTCATATTATACTACAAATTATCTAATTTGTCAAGTTTTACCGATTTGTCCTTATGTAAACAATATTTTAATCTTTATTTTTATATAAAACTATTGATTTTTATTAATAAATATGTTATAATTTAAGGCGCGAAAAGAAGCCGCATTTATGCAGAGGTATCGAAGCGGTCATAAC
>JAZSIK010000055.1:0-83920 GCA_045533775.1 Eubacteriales bacterium | reverse complement strand
CGTAGGTAAGAACGTTCTTTCTGCGCTGGAAGTTGTTGTCCTCAAGCTTCTTCTGAGCGTTTTCTATAACGCCCGAGAGAATCTTGTCGTCTATTGCAGTCTCTTCATCAAGACCGAGCTTCTTACACATTTCGGCAATTCTGTCTATACGGTCAGAGCCGAACAGACGCATCAAATCGTCCTCCAGCGAGAGATAAAATCTGGACTCACCAGGGTCGCCCTGACGTCCTGAACGTCCGCGGAGCTGGTTGTCTATACGTCTTGACTCGTGTCTTTCAGTACCGAGAATGAATAAGCCGCCTGCATCGCGCACTTTTTTCGCCTCGGGCTCAATAGCCTGGCGGTGCTTTGCGTAAAGCTCTCTGTATACAGCTCTCGCCTCGTTTACAGCCTCGTCGTCAGAGGGGGCAGAGCTGGTCGCCATTGCGATAAGTCCCTCCTCAAAGCCCTGCTTACGCATAACCGACTTTGCCATATATTCGGGGTTACCGCCAAGCATAATATCCGTACCACGTCCTGCCATATTAGTGGATATGGTTACGCTACCGAAACGACCTGCCTGCGCAACTATCTCGGCCTCTTTTTCGTGGTGCTTCGCATTAAGAACGGTATGTGGAATACCGCACTTTTTAAGCACGAGAGACAGCTCCTCGGATTTTTCGATGGAAACCGTACCGACAAGCACGGGCTGACCCTTCTCGCGGCACTCCTTGATTTGCTCAACTACCGCTTTGATCTTTCCTGCATAGGAGGCGTAAACCGAGTCCTTGCGGTCGATTCTTATCATCGGCTTGTTAGTGGGAACTTCGACTACGTCAAGTGCGTAAATAGTCTTGAACTCGTCCTCCTCGGTAAGCGCAGTACCCGTCATTCCCGACAGCTTTCCGTACATACGGAAGTAATTTTGGAAGGTAATCGTAGCAATGGTACGGCTCTCGCGCTGAACGTCAACGCCCTCCTTGGCCTCAATCGCCTGGTGCAGACCGTCATTGTAGCGTCTGCCGGGCATAAGACGACCGGTAAAGGTGTCTACGATAAGAACGTTGCCGTCTTTAACTATATAATCCACCTCGTTTTTCATTACGCCGTGTGCCTTGATGGCGATATTAACGTGGTGATAGATGCTCGTGTTCTCTGGGTCGGAGAGGTTTTCTATATTAAAGAACTTCTCGGCCTTTTCAATACCGTGCTGAGTGAGAACGGCGGTCCTCGCCTTCTCGTCAACGATATAGTCCTCCTCGTATACATCAAGGTCCTGCTTTGCATCCAGCTCCTTGATAACGTGGCGGCGCATGCTTCTTACCAGCCTGTCGGCCATAGCATACAGATCGGTGGACTTAGAGCCCTGACCCGAAATGATAAGGGGAGTTCTCGCCTCGTCAATAAGGATGGAGTCCACCTCGTCTATGATGGCAAAGTTGTGGCCTCTCTGCACCATTCTGTCCTTGTAAACCACCATATTGTCACGCAGGTAGTCAAAGCCAAGCTCGTTATTGGTACAGTAGGTAATATCTGCCGCGTAGGCGGCTCTCTTCTCGTTGCCCTTCTGTCCGTGTACTATCAGACCGGTGGTGAGACCGAGGAAGCCATAGACTCTGCCCATCTCGTCGGAGTCACGCTTTGCCAGATAGTCGTTTACGGTTACGATATGCACACCCTTGCCGCTCAGCGCATTGAGGTAGGCGGGCAGGGTAGCAACCAGGGTCTTACCCTCACCGGTCTTCATCTCAGCTATTCTGCCCTGATGAAGCAGTATACCGCCTATGATCTGAACGCGGAAGGGGCGCTTGCCCAGTACTCTGTCATCTGCCTCTCTGACAAGGGCAAAGGCCTCGGGCAGTATGTCGTCAAGGGTCTTGCCGTTTGCCAGATCACCCTTGAGCTTATCTGTGTACGCTCTCAGCTCTGCGTCACTCATCGCGCCAAACTTATCTGCCAGCGCCTCGGTCGCATCTACGAGAGGCATAATTTTCTTTATTTGCTTTTCGCTGTAACTCTTAAAAAGCGAGCTGAAGATTCCCATATTTATTATCCTTTCGCTATGGAAATATATTAAACCAATTTATTATATCACACAAAATGAAAAAAATAAAGACCAAATTGTAAAAATCTTATATTTTATTGCAATTATCCCATATTTATGTTAAAATAAAATAAAAACGGAAAAAACAAATGCCTAAGATAAACATTGTACTGTACTGTCCCGAGATACCGCAGAATACGGGAAACATCTCGCGCACCTGCGCCGTCACAGGCGCAAGACTTCATATAATAAAGCCCACAGGCTTTGAAATATCCGACCGCACTCTTAAGCGGGCGGGCCTTGACTATTGGGATAAGCTGGATGTTACCTATTACGAGAGCTATGAGGATTTTCTCAGCAAAAATGAGGGAGGGGAGCTTTATTTCTTTTCTGCCCACGCGCACATCCGCCATACCGATATTACATATCCCGACAACGCCTATCTGGTTTTCGGCAGGGAATCGGTGGGGCTGCCGCGAGAGCTGGTGGAGCAGAATCCCGAGCGCAGCGTTCGTATCCCGATGCGCAGCACACTCAGATGTCTGAATCTCTCAAATTCTGTTGCAATCGCGGTATACGAGCTGCTGAGACAAAATGATTTCGGAGGACTTGAATGATGAAAAAGCTTTTGAAGATCGCAATTTATGTTATGGCGGTCATTGTCGGTGTATATTACGGACTCGCCTTTCTCGGTGCGCTTATGAACGGCAGTGAGGGTATTGCATATATGCTTGATCTCCTCCTTGGTCTGTTCCTTGCATATAATGTGGGTATCATAGTCCACGAGGGAGGACATCTTGTTTTCGGACTTATGGCGGGATACAGATTCTGCTCCTTCCGCGTGTGGAGCCTTATGCTTATAAAACAAAACGGCAGACTTCGCTTCCGCCGCTTCAAGCTCATGGGTACGGGCGGTCAGTGTCTTATGATCCCACCGGAAAGGGAAGAGACGAGGGCGCAGGTCATACTTTATAACCTGGGCGGTGTAATAGCCAACCTCATCTTCGCCATCATCTGCGGTGTGCTGTATGTCCTGCTGCCAGAGATATATCTTCTCAGCACATTTCTTTGGATGAGCGCGGCGTTCTCGCTCATAACTCTCGTCACCAACGGCATTCCGCTCAACCTTGGCGGTATTGCAAACGACGGTATGAACGCCCACCACCTGTCTAAAAATCCCGATGCCGCCGATGCTATGCGCAAGACTCTGATGATAAATGCCGCGCAGACCGAGGGCACTCGTCTGTGTGAAATGCCGCCCGAGTGGTTCACTCTTAAGGAGGGGGCGGATATGCAGAATGTACACTGTGCATCAATGGCAGTCTTTGCGGTGAACAGGACGCTTGACAGCGGCGATCTCGCGGCATGCGAGAGCGAAATAACAGAGCTTTTTTCAAGCGGCTATAACATACTCGGATTGCATAAAAATCTGCTTACCTGCGACCTGATCAGCTGCCGCCTTATCAATGATCCCGAGGCAGATGTTTCGGAGCTGATAACCCCCGAGCTTACACAGCTGATGCAGTCTATGAAGGCATATCCATCGGTTATTCGCACACGATACATCATCGCTCTTCTGCGCGATAAGGACGAGCGTGCGGCAGAGGATATTCTCGCATTTTTCAACAAAAAGACCAAGAGCTTTCCTTATAGGCAGGATGTTGAGTGTGAGCTTGCTCTGATTAACCGAGCATATGAAAAATCAAGAAACAGACAGATAAATTAAAGCAGAAACAAGATGAAGTATAAAAACATACATAAAGCAGTTTTCCTTTCCCGCCCCAATCGCTTTATCGCTCACTGCCTTCTGAACGGTGAGGAGGTCGTTGCCCATGTGAAGAATACAGGCCGCTGTCGGGAGCTGCTGACAGAGGGGGCAACCGTCTATCTTGAGGAGCCGGGCGGCAGAGAGCGAAGGACAAAATACGATCTTGTTGCGGTGGAAAAGTGCCTGTCCGATGGCAGCTTTCTGCTCATAAATATGGACTCCCAGGCACCGAACGAGGTGGCGGCTGAGCTGCTCGGCTCCGGCGGACTTTTCAAGGGAGCGACCCGTATTCGCCGCGAGGTGACACAGGGTAACAGTCGCTTTGATTTTTGCATTGAGGAGGGCGATCGTATTACCTTCCTTGAGGTAAAGGGATGCACCCTTGAGAGCGGGGGAGTGGCTTCCTTCCCGGACGCCCCCACAGAGCGCGGAGTCAAGCATATTGAGGAGCTTATCTCTCTCAGGCGGGAGGGATACGGCGCCGCCATTCTCTTTATTATTCAGATGAAGGGAGTATATGAGTTCCGCCCCAATGACATAACTCACAGGGCGTTTGGAGATGCCCTCCGACGCGCAGAGGCAGAGGGGGTCAGGATCTACGCCTACGATAGCATAATCACCCCCGATTCCATTGTCGCCGACCAACCGGTAGAGGTAAAATTATGATTAAAATTATGTTCGTCTGCCACGGTAATATTTGCCGCAGTCCTATGGCAGAATATGTTTTGCTTGATATGATCAAAAAGCGCGGCATCTCCGACAGGATCACAGCCTTCTCCTCCGCCACATCCACCGAGGAGATAGGTAACGATATCCATCGCGGCACCCGCCATATACTTGATAAATACGGCATCCCATACCATCGCCGCGAGGCAGTTCAGCTCACCCGCTCGGATTATGGAAAATACGATCTGTTCATTGGTATGGATAGCTATAATGTACGCAATATGATCCGCATTTTCGGCTCTGACCCGGAGGGCAAGGTGGTAAAGCTGCTTGATCTCACCGACCGCGGCGGAGATGTGGCAGATCCCTGGTACACAGGCAACTTTGAGGCAACCTATCGGGACGTTACCGAAGGATGTGAGGCGATTTTAGACTCGCTCATTCATTAACTATTTAACTATGTATATATCTTGACAAAAAAATCATAAAATGCTATAATTAAGAAAAAAGAATTGGAGGATTTATCTATGAAAAAAACAGTTTCAATGCTACTTTTACTCGCGCTTATGATGTGCTCGGTGCTTGCCGTTTCTTCCTGCACTGCTGATACTCCTCCCGAGATTCCCGAGGGATATAAGCTTTATGAAAACTCGGACCTCTCCTTTGCATATCCTGAGGATTGGTCTATGCAGTCGGGCAGCGTCGTTATGCTTATCAATCCCGCCGGTGTCGGTAATAATATCACCGTTGTATATGAGAGCAAGACGGACGCTTATGATGATCTTACCGTTGAGTCTTTTAATGAGTCGCTTAAGCCCGCTTATGAGGCGATGGGAATGAAGATATCCGGTGTTGCCGTATCACACGAGACTACAAACAATGTAAATTACACCAAGCTCTCGTATAATGCGACCGTTTCGGGAACAAAAATGAAACAGACCGCACTGATTGCTACCATCGGTAATTATACATATAGTATTACCATCACCGAGACAAATGCCGATGCCCAGCTTGTTCAGACCGTTATCAATACTCTTTACAGTAAAAGATGATTTCAAAAAAATGAAAAAAAGAGAGAGCATTTCGCTCTCTCTTTTTCTATGAAAATTAAAGGTTATAATACTTATCAAACTCAGCAGGGTGGGGGATCTTAGCCATCTCAGCGCACTCGGCTCTCTTGGTCTTGATAAAGTTCTTCAGCAGCTCCTCGGGGAATACACCGCCTGCGGTAAGGTAGTCGTGATCGGCCTCCAGGGCGTCAAGTGCCTCGGACAGAGAGGTGGGCAGACCCTTAAGCTTTGCCTTCTCCTCGTCGGAGAGGTGGAAGAGGTTGAAGTCATAGGGACCCCAGCCCTCCTTATGAGGATCAATCTTGTTCTTCACACCGTCAAGACCTGCCATAAGTATAGCCGCGTAGCAGAAATAGGGGTTGCAGGTCGCGTCGGGGTTGCGAAGCTCAAAGCGACGCTTGTCAGGGCTCTTTGCATATGCGGGGATTCTGATAACCGCAGATCTGTTGGATGTAGCGTAGCCAACGGTTACAGGAGCCTCAAAGCCGGGTACGAGTCGCTTGAAGGAGTTTGTAGAGGGGTTGGTGATAGCGCAGAGAGAGGCAATATGCTTCAAGAGACCTCCCATAAAGTAGTGTGCAGTCTCGGAGAGATGAGCATAGCCGTTGTCATCCGAGAATACGGGCTGACCGTCCTTGAAGAGCAGCATGTGAACGTGCATACCGCTGCCTGCCTCACCGTAAATGGGCTTGGGCATAAAGGTCGCACTCTTGCCGTACTTGAGAGCGGTGTTGTGGATGATATATTTGATCATCATTGTAGCATCAGCCATATGAACTACCTCGCCGAGCTGAGGCTCAATCTCAAACTGACCGCTTGCCGCAACCTCGGGGTGATGATAGTTTATCTCAATGCCCGCGTCAAGCATATGCATACACATCTCGCTTCTGCACTCGTAGGAGGTGTCAAAGGGCTTTGCTATGTGATAGTTCTTCTGCTTGGGTACGATAACGCCCTGACCCTGAACTGCGCTGTTCCAGTAGGACTGCTTTGCATCAAGAGAAACACCGATAGAGTTGCCGCTGACCTCCCAGCCAATGTCGTCAAAGAGGTAGAACTCAAACTCGGGCAGAATCTTCATCTCATCTGCCACTCCGCTCTCCTTCATATGCTCAACGGCTGCCTTGATAATGTTTCTGGGATACTGGGGCAGGGGACGGTTCTTGGGATAATCAATGATCATCGCATTACCGGTCATAGACAGGGTGGGAATATCGCAGAAGGGATCTACGAGAGCGGTGTCGGGGTCGGGTATAAACACCATATCGCTCTTCTCAACCACAGCATAGCCGTAGTTAGATGCGTCAAATCCGATACCGTAGGTCATAACCTCCTCGGAGAAGTTGTCCGCGGGAATAGTAACATGACGGTACTGACCGTTGATGTCCACCATCTTAAAGTCCACCATCTTGATGTCTTTCTCTTTTATAAGTGCCAGAATGTCCTGAACGCTTTTTGCCATTTTTATACCTCTTTCTGTATGTTTACTGTGTTTTTATTCTCTAACTTATACAGTATACCACAAATAAAAGTATTTTGCAAGTACAAAATTATATTGACAAAGTATATAGCATAGTGTATAATAAAAAAGCACGGAAGCGTAGCTCAGTTGGTCAGAGTACCTGCTTGACATGCAGGGGGTCAGTGGTTCAAGTCCACCCGTTTCCACCAGAATAAAAGGGGCAGCACCACGGCGCCCCTTTTTTCATTTATGCCTTATCCTATTTGCGTGATAACGAGATGTGCCGACACGGGTTGAGTTCCACCGGCAAGCGGTGTGATGGTAAGTGCCGCGGCATTATCGGCAGGGTTACGGACGGTAAGAATAGCGTTGGTATCGGTAGTTGCCACTATGGCCATTCCCACTATCTGAGATGTTCCGGTAGCACGACCCACAACGGTATAATCCAATTCCTGACCGTTTAAGGTCAACAGCAGCTGTCCCGCCTCGGTAACGCCTACCTGGAACAGTACCTGATAGACGCCGACAGGACCGAGAATAAAGGAGAATTGATCAGCGCGGCCAATATTGGTGTTGGCGATCGGTCCGTTTTGAGGGAAGCTGACATCGGCTCCGGGCGCAACGACCGCCGCATTATCTGGCGGCATCAGAGCGTAAAAATCGGCATAGCTTAATACGCCGCCGGAAAGTCCTTGAATACCCTGAGGACCTGCGGGACCAATTTCGCCTTGAATACCCTGAGGACCTGCGGGACCAACCTCACCTTGCGGACCCTGAGGACCGGCGGGACCAACTTCGCCTTGAATACCCTGAGGACCTGCGGGACCAACCTCGCCCTGAATACCCTGAGGACCGGCAGGGCCTACTTCACCCTGAGGACCTACGGGGCCAACCTCGCCTTGTATACCTTGAGGACCTGCGGGACCAACTTCACCCTGAGGACCTGCGGGGCCAACCTCACCTTGTATACCTTGAGGACCCGCGGGACCAATTTCGCCTTGAATACCCTGAGGACCCGCGGGACCAATTTCGCCTTGAATACCCTGAGGACCTGTGGGTCCCATCTCACCCTGTAATCCCTGCGGACCCTGAGGGCCGGGAACACCTTGAAATCCTTGTGGTCCCCGTGGACCTGTTTCACCTCTCGGTCCCTGAGGACCCTGTGGGCCCGGTGTGCAGTAAACGCAGGGCGTTTTATTTTTATTGTGACGATCGTTGTGGCAATCACAACGATCCTGCTTATTTCGGCTGCTTTCACAGTCGTTCTGATAAGCGCTTTGGCGGTTGTCGCGGCATTGATCGTTGTTGCCTTGCATAAACGGATTGTATCTGTTCATATAGCATCTCCTTTGCTGATTTTGGTGAATCACCATTACAGTATATGTTGATTTTTGACGAACAGACACCCTTTCCGTGTCAATGGATCTATCTGATATATATCGTTTGATCGGGCAGAGAAAAAAACACGGCATACCCTTTCGGATATACCGTATTCCTGTAAATATATAGAGCGTTTTATTTTCTGTTCACATAATCAGGCCTTTCGCCTTCTGCGCCGGGGCCGTATGAATCTACCTCGTAGAATCTCACCGTCTCGTGCGCCTCTGTCTTGCCCCAATCGTCAAAGCCAAGAGGATTTATATGCTTACCGAGATAGCAGTCCTCAAGCCGCACATATCCGTGATTTCTCCAGGGGCGAGCAATGTAGCAGGAGCCATCCTCCACCGACTCTGCAGCGGTAAATCGGCAGTTACGGCAGACAAATCCTACCTCCACATCGGCAGGCGTAGAGGGCGCAAACACATATCCCTCCTCAACGCTGACAAACTCGCAGCCGTCAAAGTAAGCCGTAGCGCCGCCAAAGATAAAGTCCACGCCACCCTCAATCACACAGTTCTTGAAATGAACGGTGCGCCTCTTTCTCTCGGTAAATTGCTTCGGCCCGATAAAGCCGCCGGGTATTATCTCCTTGTCGGGCAGGGGAGCGAGAAAGAGCGTGTCCTGATGCCCTCTGAGAGTGCAGTTTTCAAGCTGGATACCGTCGCCGTCAAGATAAAGAGCAATCGCCTGGCCGACCTCCTTGCCCCGTCCCGCCGTATTCTCAAATACACAACCTCTGAAGCAGACGTTGTCACCGTCAACCAGCAGAGTATAGCTTCGGAACGTGCCTTTGTGCGAGCCGTCGTCCATAATCTCACGGGCGTAGCCTGATCCGCTGAATGTCTTGTTTTCTATTACGAGATCACTCTCGCTGATATGATACTGTGCCATAATCCTGCTCCCTCCTTTGTGGCTATTATATCATCACAGCGGACTTTTGTCAACCGAAACATACTCTTGAAAAAGCGAAATATATATGATATAATGAAAAAAGAAGGGAGACGGCTATGAACACAGATGGAAAAACAACATACGATCATATCCCCTGTATTTCCTGTAACAGGTGTCAGCGGGTGTGTCCTATGCAGATAGGAATATCCGGCTCATTTGCCGCTATGAACCATCTTGGCAAAACGGGAGATATGGAGGCGGCTCTTGAGATGGAAAGAGAGCTTGTCACCGACCTTGGACTTCGGCGAGCGGGCGAGTGTATCGTCTGCGGCAGATGCGAGAAGGTGTGTCCCCCTCGCATAAAGATCCGCGACAGGCTTCTTGATATTTCCAAGCTGCTAAAATAAAAAACGCGACCTGATCGGCCGCGTTTTTTTATTGCTATTTTTTATTCTGCCTTGTTTTTACCCAATAAATATTCAAGATTTCTCTTTGCGTAGAGAACAAAGGACAACAGGATCAGAGCCGTGCAAAGACAGATAAGAATGGTTGAAACGAGAGGAATGATGTCGTGCCATACAAGGTGCAGCGACATTACGGCAGTGAGCATAACCGTCGCCAGCTTGCCGTGCCAATGAGCGCCGAGCACAATGTCACATCTCTTTACGATAAGGTATCCGCTGATCAGCATAAACAGCTCCTTCAGCGCCATCATAATGATGGGCATCAGCATAAGAGGGAAGCTCATTGTAAGCAGGAGCATAACCACGATCTGAGTTGCCTTGTCGGCGAAGGGGTCAAGCACCTTTCCCACATCACTTATCATATTAAACTTTCTTGCAATAGTTCCGTCAACCACATCGGTAAGACCCGAAATTATTACAACGATTCCCGTCATAAGATAATCCTGCTTGCCTATATACAGCCATACGATAACGGGTATCAGCAGTATTCTGATAAAAGAAAGGATATTAGGGATAGTAATTATCTTTTTCTGATATTTACTTGCTTCGCTCATTGCGGAAAAAACCTCCAAAACCGACAAATATTTCATTTCCACATAATATTATAGACCAGCAAACGCCAACTGTCAACATCATAAGACAAAGATTTTTTACTTTTTCAAACTTTTTTTACGGAAAGTTAATATATTCACTCTGATATTCTGTGCAAATTAAACTATTTTTTTATTTTTTATAAATAGATTATATACATATTGACTATATATTTTTCTTGTGCTATAATAATTTACAGAACCGCAAAAAATGTAAACAAAATATTCACAAGAGGCTGAAAATGGAAAAAATAAAAAACATATGGCTTGATTTTGAGAAAAAATATCCAAAGGCATCTCAGTGGGTGCGTGAGGGCGGGCTTTTCCTCCTGGTAAGCATTGCGATCACGGTGTTAAAGACGGTATGTCTTATGTTCCTTCCGTATGCATTTGCCTTTCTCGGTGATGCCGAGTTCGGCTTCCCGGGTATAACCCTGGAGCTTTTGGGATATGAGTTCAAGTGGTACATAATCGGTGCAAACGAGGAGCAGGGCGGACTTGCTTACTTTGTTGCCTATCTGATCTCAATGTTCGTTTTTGAGGCGATAAACTTCTTTATACAGAGAAAGTACGTTTTCCGCAGCAACGGCAACATTCTTTATCAGGGACTCTGGTATTTACTCGCCTTCTGCGTTGTGACCTGCGTGGTTGGCTCCATTGACTCTATCTGGAAGGGTGTAATAGTAAACTTTATTCCCGCATCTCTTGCCTCAATATTGACCGTATTTATCAACGGCGGCGTCTCTATGATCGTTTTCTTCATTGTTAATAAAATTGTTTTCAGCGATTCCAAGAAGGACAATGATACCGAAGCGCTGTCGGAGGCATAAGAATGAAGAAATACATAAGAGCGTTATCGCTTATCCTTATCTGCCTGTTGCTTCTCAGCTCCTGTGAGAAGGCGGGCGGCCATTACAACCTTATCACAGGCGTGCTGAGAGGCGAGTGGGGCTTTAACGGATTCGTTCTTACCGACTATGAGGTTGGCGCGGGCAAGGGCTCCTATATGAACACCCTCCAGTCGCTTGCCGCAGGCGGTGATGCAAAGCTTAAGACGGTAGGTATGGAGGCTCTCTTGGGCTTTGATATTTCAAAGTATCCCGCATATCAGATCTACGGACGGGAGGCAGCCCACAGAATACTCTATACCGTTGTTAACTCTGCGGGTATGAACGGCTTTGTTCACGGTGTTGAGTATGTACCCGGTTTTGCATACTATAAGATCATTCTTATCGTATGGGATGTTCTTGCAGCGGCAGGTCTGGTTGTTCTTATTATCCTTCTTGTGAAAAAAATAAGGCAGAAGGATGCGCCGGAGCTCTCATCTGACGAGGCATCTGACAAACAACAGGATCCGCTCTCTCCCGATGATGACGGCTCACCGATTGCAGAATAAGCGATTGTGACTTCCCAATAAAAAGCATTTAGGGGTATCCTCCTTGGATACCCCTTTTTGATGTAAAGGTTTGTGCCAATTTTTTAGTTTTTGCTTTTTGTATTGACAAAAGCCTTTTGTTTTGCTATAATGTTAAGGCAAAGTTCGGGGCGTAGCGCAGTCCGGTAGCGCGCGTGCTTTGGGTGAGCGAGCGAAAACAATTAAGTATTGTTTTTGCGAAGCGAAGTGCATAAAGCAAGGAGTTGAAGAAGGACGAAAGGTCCGACGCACAACGACTATGCGACTGCACCGGTGGCATAGCCAACGATGCCGCAGGAAAAGAAGCGGTATTTTGGTAGTGAATGGTGTTGTCAACGTCAGATAAGAAATGCGACATATCTCGTAGCGAAAAAACGTCACCCAACCTTAACTTAATATTTTTTCGGGGCGTAGCGCAGTCCGGTAGCGCGCGTGCTTTGGGAGCACGATGCCGCAGGTTCAAATCCTGTCGCTCCGACCAGAGAAGAAAACGGTCATTGTGATCGTTTTCTTTTTTTATTTGCTTTAATTGCTTTTTTACTTACTCTCCGCCCGCCTTTTGAATATACTGATAGTGAAGTACATGACTCAGGTAAAAAAATGCTTACTACCGAAAAAATATACCACGCCGCGAAAATGTTGCGGGGAATCGTAAGAAAAACAGAGCTTTTACACGCTCCGACCCTCTGTGAGGGAGTAGATCTCTATCTGAAGGCGGAAAATCTGCAGACCACAGGCTCCTTTAAGCTGCGGGGCGCCTATTATAAAATGCTTACACTCTCGGATGTGGAACGGGCGCGGGGAGTAATAGCTGCCTCGGCAGGCAATCACGCGCAGGGAGTGGCACTAGCCGCCAATAGAATGGGCATCAGCTCGGTGATCTGTCTGCCTGACACTGCTCCTCTATCAAAAACAGAGGCCACCCGTCGCTACGGGGCGGATGTGAGACTCATATCGGGGGCATATGACGAGGCATACAAGGCCGCCCGAATGATAGCCGATGAGGGAGGACGAACCTTTATTCACCCCTTTGATGATGAGGACGTAATAGCAGGCCAGGGCACAGTAGGTGCCGAGATAATAGAGCAAAACCCCACCCTTGACGCCATCGTTGTACCCGTAGGTGGGGGAGGGCTGATTTCGGGTGTCGCCTATGCGGCAAAATCACTTCTGCCGGGGATAAAGATCTACGGTGTACAGGCATCAGGAGCTTCGGCAATGCATGACTCCATCAGATGCGGCAGCATTGTAGAGAGCCAATCGGTGTATAGTATAGCCGACGGAATTGCGGTGAAAAAACCGGGCAGACTAACATTCTCCTTAGCAATCTCCCTTGTTGATGATATAGTAACGGTTGATGATGAGGAGATAAAAGGTGCGGTAAAAAGCTTGATATCGCGATGTAAATTAGTCACCGAGGGCGCAGGTGCCGTATCGGTTGCGGCAATAATGTCGGGTCGGCTGAACCTCGTCGGCAAGCGGGTCTGTTGCATTCTATCGGGCGGAAATATTGACTCCGCTCTGCTTAGCGATTTCTTAAGATAATAAAAAAAGACACCGCAAGGGTGTCTTTTTTGTTGGTGCTCCCGCGGGAACTCGAATCCCGGACCCTTTGATTAAAAGTCAAATGCTCTACCGACTGAGCTACGGGGGCGTACAAATCGTGCCTAATAATATTACCATATCAAACTATATTTGTCAATAGCTTTTAGCAAAAAAGTTTAGTATATATTTATTATAGACACGATATGTAAGGATTATTTCATATCTGCCTCAGCCTTGGCATTCCTATATAGTTCAGCCTGTGCCGATTTATCAGCTTGGCGGCTGATATGAGCTGCTCTTTGTTCAGCAGATCGTCACACAGATGTGCGTCATATCCGATAGTAACAGGTGCGCCTACCTCACCTGCAATCTGCCAGAAAATGTCGGCGGGGTAGAACTTATTGTATCTTATACCCGCAAGGTTGATCTCCAGCGGAATGTCATACTCCTTTGCCGCAAGGCAGAGCCTGCCGATCTCCCTTCTGTATACCCGAGAGTCACCTGTAAAAGCGGTAAGATCCGGGTGGGCAACATAGCTGAAATATCCTGTCTTTATAGCGGCAATAACCTCGTCGCAGTAGGTGCAGAGCAGCTGCTCGTTATCCGTGGGGCCGGCGGCACCTATGCCGTCAGGATGCTCATTGTTTATAAAGTGTTGACCGAGTATAAGGTATTCTGCCCCGACATTTCTTGCTATTTCAAGCATTTTGTCAAAATAAGCAGGGTAGTACTCCATCTCAAATCCGATGCTGATCTGTATTCTGTCAGCATATTTTTTCCGCAGTTCCCGAAGATCCTTTACATATCCCTCGGCATCACACATCTGCACGCGGTAGCTGTTCTCAAATCCGTCGGGAAAGATAAATGGCGCATGATCGGAGAAGCCGAGATACTTGATCCCGGCTTCAATAGCGCGTAGTATAAACTCCTCGTCACTGCCGCTTGCGTGGTGGCAGCGCTCGGTGTGAGTGTGGTAGTTGTAGATCATTACTTCAGAACAAATCTGTTAAAGCTCTTCTTACCTCTCTTGACAAGCACGCCTTTTCCTAACTGCTCCTTGCTGATAAGGGCGCGGACATCTGTGACCTTTTCGCCCTCAACAGAGACACCGCCCTGCTCAATGGCACGTCTGCCCTCGGACTTGGAGGGAACCATCTTGCCGAGAACAAGCAGGCTGTTAAGATCAATATGACCGTCAACGAGAGATGCCTCCTCAACCTCAACGGTGGGAGCATTTTCCGCGCCACCGGAAACGAAGATGGAGCGAGCCATAGCCTGTGCCTTCTCAGCCTCCTCCTCACCGTGAACAAGCTTGGTCAGCTCGTATGCCAGAATCTCCTTTGCGGTGTTAAGCTGAGCGCCCTCCCAGCCGTCCATCTTGTCTATCTCCTCAACGGGGAGGAAGGTCAGCATTCTGATACACTTGAGAACATCTGCATCGCCAACATTTCTCCAGTACTGGTAGAAGTCGTAGGGAGCGGTCTTGTTGGGATCAAGCCAAACGGCGCCCGAAGCGGTCTTACCCATCTTCTTGCCCTCGGAGTTAAGGAGCAGGGTAATAGTCATAGCGTGAGCATCCTCGCCCAGCTTTCTTCTGATAAGCTCGGTACCGCCAAGCATATTGGACCACTGATCGTCACCGCCGAACTGCATATTACAGCCGTATTCCTTGAAGAGATGGTAGAAGTCGTAGGACTGCATTATCATGTAGTTGAACTCAAGGAAGGACAGACCCTTTTCCATTCTCTGCTTGTAGCACTCGGCAGCGAGCATCCTGTTAACAGAGAAGCATGCGCCCACATCTCGCAACACATCTACATAGTTGAGATCTAAGAGCCAGTCGGCGTTGTTGACCATAATAGCCTTACCCTCGCCAAAGTCAATAAATCTCTCCATCTGCTTCTTAAAGCAATCGCAGTTGTGCTTTATAGTCTCGGTGGTCATCATCTGACGCATATCGGTTCTGCCCGAGGGGTCGCCTACCATAGCAGTACCGCCACCGATAAGAACAACAGGCTTATTGCCCGCCATCTGCAGACGCTTCATAAGGCAGAGCGCCATAAAGTGACCAACGTGCAGAGAGTCTGCGGTGGGGTCAAAGCCGATGTAGAAGGTGGCCTTACCCTCGTTGATCATATTTCTGATTTCTTCTTCATTTGTTACCTGCTTGATCAGACCGCGGGCAACAAGCTCCTCATAGATTTTCATTTCTTTTTACCTCTATATAATTTTTTTTTTGCAAACAAAAAGCGTCCTCGGGAAAACCCAAGGACGCGTATAAGCGTGGTACCACCTTGATTTACAAGCAATATTTTTAAGGGGAGAGCATTGCTCGTCCGTCGGTATCGCTTGCCTCATTGATGCTATAACGGGCATACCCGTCGCAGCCTACACACCCGTCAAAGGAGGCTTCGGTGCGCGCTCAGAGATGTATTCACAAAGGTCAACTCACGCGCCTCTCATCACCCGGCAGCTTTCTGTCTTGCGTTGTCTATTGCTACTTGTTCTCGTCATCGCTTTAATAATACATAGATTGTATCACAAGGAATAATAAAAGTCAATACTTATTTTCAGATTTTTTTAACCTCATATACGGTTGTCTGTCTATACTCCTCGCCGGCTTCATAGAAGAGCTCGCCACGGTTGACAGAGTTGGGCTCAGTCTGAGCCTCAAGGCAGAATGCGCCGTGCTTCACTCTCTCCACACCCTCGGCAAAATCGGGCTTTCCACCGAGGAAATTACCTGTGTAGAACTGCACGCCGGGTCTGTCTGTGTATAGATTAAGCTCAAGGCTTCCGTTAGTCACGCTGGCAGCCAGATGAAGCTTATCATCGCCAAAATCCTTATATATTTCGGGGCAGAGTATAAAGTTGTGGTCGTAACCGTCAACCTCGCCACCAAAGCACTCGCCAATTTTCTTGGGTTTTCTGAAATCGTAGGGCGTGCCCTCAACCGTGGGTCTTGCGCCCGTAGGAATAAGATCCTCGCCCACCTCGGTATATCTGTCAGCGTAAATTGTGGCAATATGATCGTCAATCACACCGCCAAAGCCGTCAAGGTTAAAGTAGGAGTGGTTGGTCAGCGAAATGGGGGTCTTGCCGTCGGGGATCGCGCTGTATTCAATAGTGACCGTCGCGCCCACGAGGGTATATTTTACCTTTACCTCAACTCCCGCGGGGAAGCCGTCCTCTCCGTCAAGGGAGGTGTAGCCGAGAACAACGTAGTTGTCACCCTCCTCGTCAATATACCATAGACGGCTGCTGAAGCCCTCGCCGCCGTGCAGACAGTTTCCCTTGTCGTTGTCTGTCAGCATATATATAGCACCGTCCATAGAGAACTGAGCATTTTTTATTCGGTTTGCCACTCTGCCGACGATAGCGCCCTGGTAGGAGTCATCTGCCTCATACTCCGAGATATGCTCGTATCCGCCCACAATATTCACACCGTACGCTAAGAAGGAATGTATGCGCGCGCCGTAGGTAAGTACTTTGAGTGTAGCGCACTCATTTCCGATAGTGATGATCTCAGCTATCTCACGGCTCGCTAATCTGCCAAATCTTTCAACTAACATATTTCACCTCAAAAAAGTCATTACAAACAAATTATATACTATTTCAGAGAAAAAGTAAAGAGCAAAAGAAAAAATTAATACTTGAATCATTGTTTATTTTCCATTGACTTTGTTTAATTTATATGCTATTATATAAAAAGAAATATATTTAAGGCAGGTCATATCTATGAACAAGGTTGTCATTGTAATAAACGGCGCAGGCGGAGTAGGTAAGGATACCATCTGCGACCTGGCGGCGAAGCACTTTAAGGTAAGAAATATTTCCACCGTTGATCCTATCAAGGAAATAGCCACCTTTTGCGGCTGGACGGGAGTAAAGGATGACAGAGCGCGTAAGTTCCTCCACGATCTCAAGACCCTCACCGCAGAGTATAACGAGTTCCCGACCAAGTGGGCGACCGCGGTCTATCACGAGTTTCTTCTCACCGACGAGCAGATACTCTTTGTGCATATCAGAGAGCCCTGGGAGATAGAGAAGTTTGTCCGTGTTACCGAGGGCGCAGCCAAGACCCTCCTTGTGAGAGGTGGCAGCCGCAGCAGAGCAGGTGCGTACGGCAACGCGGCAGACGATATGGTTGAGAATTACGAGTATGACTACTACTTTGTAAATGATCGTCCCCTTGATGAGACCGAGGAGAATGTCAGAGCGCTATTTGCCGATATTCTCGCGTGATTACCCCGCAAAAAAATAATTTCGGGAGGCTAAAATGATTAATGTAAACGATCAGCTTTTCAAGCTAAATACGAAAAACACGACCTATGCCTTTCGCATCAGCGAGGGCTATCCCGAGCATCTTTACTATGGCAGAAGGTTGACCGACGGTGATTTTACCGCCGCCGCAATGAAAAACACCATTGATCTCGGCAGTACGGTTAAGGCAGAGGGCAGCAAGTTCTTCCTTGAGAGAAATCTCCTTGAGTACTCGGGCATCGGCAGAGGTGATTATCGTCACTCTCCCATAGAGCTGCTTATGCCTGACGGCAGCTTTGTAAGCGATTTTGTATATGACAGCCACCGTATTATTGACGGTGCATATTCCACCGAGGAGCTTCCCACCGCATACGGTGAGGCGCAGACCCTGGAGCTTGTCCTTAAGGACAAGAAGTTTAGTTCAATCAGCCTGAAGCTTAACTATACCGTATTTGAGGACTGCGATGTCATCTGCCGTAATGTTGAGCTGATAAACAACGACGAGCATCCCGTATATATCCGTAAGCTGATGAGCCTTATGCTTGATCTTGCCGAGGCGGATTACGATATGCTTACCCTTGACGGTGACTGGGGTAAGGAGGCACACGAGCATAGTCGCTTCCTTGAGTGCGGCATACTTGTTAACGAGTCTACCGTAGGCGCCTCCTCCAATAAGCACAATCCCGCCTTCGCTCTCTTAGAGCGGGGTGCAGACGAGTCGCGTGGCAGGGTATACGGCTTTAACCTTATTTACAGCGGAAACCATTACAGCGCCGCAGAGCGCTCCACCTTTGACACCGCCCGCGTTATGACGGGCATCAATCCCCACTGCTTCCTTTGGAAGCTTTCTCAGGGAGAGAGCTTTGTCACTCCCCAGGCGGTAATGACCTATTCCCACGAGGGACTTAACGGTATGATGGCGCATATGCATGATTTCGTCAACCGTCATATCGTCCGCGGCGAGCATAAGGATGCGGACCGCCCCATTGTCCTCAATAACTGGGAAGCGACTTTTTTCAATTTTAACCGAAGCAAGATCCTAGCGCTTGCAAGGTCGGCAAAAAAGCTAGGAGTTGAGATGTTCGTCCTTGATGACGGCTGGTTCGGCGCGCGTAACAGCGATCTTGCCGGACTTGGTGATTGGGTAGAGAACCGTAAAAAGCTGCCCGGCGGCATCAGATATATTGCAAATAAAGTAAACAAAATGGGTATGAAGTTCGGACTCTGGTTTGAGCCCGAGTGTGTAAATCCAGACAGCGACCTGTACAGAGCCCATCCCGATTGGGCGATCAGTATTCCCGGCAGATCTCTTACCCTGGGCAGAAACCAGCTTGTGCTTGACCTCACGAGAGCCGAGGTGAGAGAGTACATAATTGACAGCGTAGACAGAGTTCTCTCGGGCGCCAATATTGAGTATGTAAAGTGGGATTACAACAGACATATCAGCGATATGTATTCCTCGGGTCTTAAGCAGCAGGGAGAGTTCTTCCACCGCTATATCCTCGGTCTGTATGAGGTGCTGCACGAGATTTTCCAGGTAAGGCATAAGAGCATTCTGTTTGAGAGCTGCTCCTCGGGCGGCAACCGGTTTGACCTTGGTATGCTATGCTATTCGCCGCAGATCTGGACCTCGGATAACACCGACCCAATGGAGCGACTTGACATCCAGGGCGGAATATATAATTTCTATCCCCAATCCACCGTATCCGCCCACGTGTCTATGGCACCCCACGCTCAGACTCTGCGCGATACACCTATTGCGACCCGCTTTAACGTGGCGGCGTTCGGTGTCCTGGGCTATGAGCTTGATTTTTCCGAGCTTACCCCCGCGGAGCGCAGACAGGTAAAGGAGCAGATAGCCTATTATAAGGAGCACCGCCGCACCTTCCAGTACGGCAGACTGAGAAAGGTAAGGGTAAAGAGAGATGACCAGATCTGCTGGCAGATCAGCGACTCTGACAAGACATTTGCAGGACTCTATCAGAGGTATAAGACCTCCTGCCCCGGCAGAGACCGTCTTGACGTACCCGGCCTTGACCCCGATAAGCTCTATACGGTGGAGTCCCGTCAGCAGTATCACAGGGTGGGACGCTTTGGCGGTCTGTTAAAGCACGTGCTGCCAATTCATCTGAAGCCGGGTGGCTTCATCCTCCGCACCGCCGATAAGTACTACGGTATGAAGGACGGTACAGAGAGCTACACCGCCACGGGCGCAATGCTCTCGGAGGGAATAAATCTGGCTATGCAATACGAGGGAAGCGGATATGATCCAAACCTTCGTATTCTCGGCGACTTTGGCTCAAGTCTATATATGATAAAAGAAAAAACAGAGGAGAACAGTAATGGATAAGAAAAGAATTAATCTTAACAAAATCTGCTTCGGTCTGGGTACGGTAGGACGCGATGCGCTCTATTCGCTGGTAAGTATGTACCTTCTCGTGCATCTTACCGATGTAGTTACCTTCTCGGATGACGGTCTTGCAGCGGTGGGCATCCTGCTTACCTGCTTTGGTGTGTTTGATGCGATCATTGACCCCTTCGTCGGTGCTATCGTTGATAATACCAAGACCAGATGGGGTAAGTTCAAGCCCTGGATCCTTATTGGTATGATCGGTACGGCGGTTCTCACCGTGCTTATGTTCCACAACTTTGAGATGAGCGAGACTACGCACATTATCCTTCTCGCTGTGACCTACCTTCTCTTCAGCATCTTCTTCTCGCTGAACGATATTGCGTACTGGTCGCTTATGCCCGCGATCTCCAAGGATCAGACGGTTCGTGAGGGTGTTGGTGCCTTTGCGAGAATCTGCGCTAATGTCGGTATGTTTGCTATGGTTCTTATTTACCTGAACGTGCCCTCTATGTTCTCCTTCCTCGGTGATAATGACCGCGACATCTACTTCGGCTTTGCTATCATCGTCGCAATTATTATGATGATCTTCCAGTCCATCACCCTTATCGGTGTTAAGGAGGACAGAAGCCAGCTGGAGAGAGCAGAGCACACCTCTCTTAAGGATCTCTGGCGTGCCCTTATCGGCAACGATCAGCTTATGGTCACCGCCGTTTCTATGGTGCTCTTTATGATCGGCTATTGCACCACCACAGGCTTTGGTACCTACTACTTCAAGTACGCGTATAAGGACGAGGGAATGTATATGGTATTCGCGGCAGTTCTCGCGGTTGCACAGCTTACCGCTCTGTCGGTATTCCCCCTGTTCAGAAAGAAGTTTACGAGAAAGCAGCTTTACACCGGCTCTATGATCGCCGTTACTGTTTCCTACATAATCTTCTTCCTCTCCTTTGAGCTTATTCCTCTTATCGTTATCGCGGGCCTTGGTCTGTTCTTTGCACAGGCGTTTATCCAGCTGCTTATGCTCCTCTTCCTTGCGGATGCGGTTGAGTACGGCGAGTGGAAGCTTGGCAAGCGTAACGAGGCGGCATCCTTTGCCGTTCAGCCCTTCATCAACCAGTTTGGCGGCGCGATAAGCAAGGGTGTGGTTTCGGGTACTCTTATCATATCCGGCCTTAACGCCATTGCAAATGAGATCGCGGATAATCCCGCAAACGAGCAGGCGATCATCAATGCCATACCCGGCAGCGCGATCTGGATTATGAAGATATCTATGATGATCCTTCCTCTCATCTGTATTCTTGTCGGCTTCTTCCTCTATCAGAAGAAGTTTAAGATTGACGAGAAGCTTTATGCCCAGATCGTTTCCGACCTTGAGGAGCGCAACTCCGAGAGGGTAGAAAAGTAAAAAAAACAGGCGGTCTGTCACAGGCCGCCTCAAATAAAAAGCAAAGGAATTATTATTATGAACAAGCAATGGGATCTTTCCATACTTTATAACGGCTTTGACTCCCCCGAGTTTGCTGCAGATATGGCGGCTCTTGACGGTGCGATCTCCGAGGTCTTAAGCTTTGCGACAGGACTTGACTCTATGTCGGCAGAGGAGCTTCTTGTGGGATACATCAATCTTGAGACCAAGGTGACAAGCCTTGTGGAGAAGCTCTTTATATACGCCAACCTCCGTTATAGCGCAAACACCGCCGACAGCGAGGCTGCCAGCACAATGGGTGTTCTGATGGGCAAGCTTTCTGCCATATCCGCCCCCTCTGCCGCTACCAACAAGGCAATAGCAAAAATTGAAAATATTGAGGAAATTATTGATAAGAATCCTCTCCTCAAGGAACATTCCTACCGTCTGCTTACCATCGTCAAGAACTCAAAGCATCTGCTCTCTGATGCCGAGGAGGCTCTGTTCAGCGAGATGAATATCTCTGGCGCATCTGCCTGGAGCGATCTGCAGTCCAGCCTTACAAGCTCGCTTAAGGTAGATTACAAGGATGAGGTCATAACCCTCTCCACCGCGAGAAACCTGGCGTATGATGCCGACCCCGAGGTGCGTAAGACCGCCTTTCTCGCAGAGCTTGCCGCATATCCCAAGGTTGAGACCTCGGTTGCCTTCGCGCTGAACTCCATCAAGCTTCAGGTTATCGGTGAGGCTGCCCGCCGCGGCTATGACTCTCCTCTTGCCAAGGCTCTTGATAACTCGGCTATGAAGCAGCAGACTCTTGACGCTCTCTTGGCGGCTATGAATGAATATATGCCCGCCTTCCGTAAATATCTTCGTGCAAAGGCATATGCTCTCGGTCACGAGGGCGGACTCCCCTGGTACGATCTCTTTGCTCCTATGGGCAAGAGCGATAAGAAGTATACCACCGAGGAGGCGAGAGATTATCTGCTTGCCATCTTCGGCAAGTTTGACGGCGAGCTTCACGATATGGTAAAGGAGGCGTTTGACAACTCCTGGATTGACTTCTTCCCCAGAGAGGGTAAGGTAGGCGGAGCCTTTGACTGTGCCGTTCATTCAGCGGGACAGAGCAGAGTGCTTACCAACTATGACGGCTCCTTCTCGGATATTGTTACTCTGGCTCACGAGCTTGGTCACTCCTTCCACGACCGTCAGGTGTTCAAGAACTCTCCGCTCAACCGCGAGTATTCTATGCCCGTAGCAGAGACCGCATCCACCTTTAACGAGACCCTCGTTATGAATACTGCCATTGCAGAATGTACCGATCCCGATACCAAGCTCGCGCTTATTGAGAGTCAGCTGATGGATGCTACCCAGGTTATCGTGGATATTTACTCCCGCTATCTCTTTGAGGCAAGCGTATTTGCTGCCCGTCCCACCGAGTTCCTCTCCGCAGAGCGTATGTGTCAGCTTATGCTTGACGCTCAGAGACAGGCATACGGCGACGGCCTTGACGAGAACACTCTCCACCCCTATATGTGGCTCTGCAAGGGTCATTATTACAGCGGCGGACTTTCCTTCTACAACTACCCCTACGCCTTTGGCGCGCTTTTCGCACGCGGTATCTATGCAAAGTATCTTGAGGAGGGGGCGCCCTTCGTTGAGACCTATAAGAAGATGCTTCGTGCAACAGGCACCAGCACCGTTGAGGACGCGGCTCTTGTCTGCGGCATTGACCTTACCGATATAAACTTCTGGAGATCCGGCCTTGAGTCAATGAAGGAACAGATTGAGGAGTTCTGCAAGCTTGTAAATTATAAATAAGGAGATAGATATGGCAAGAATATTTTCAATGTTTTCGGCGCTGATATTATTGCTGGTCAATCTGATTGCGCCTATGTTTCCTCCCTGTGATACCTGTGACTCTACAGGATACGTCACCTGTCACAGCTGCGAAGGCGATGGATTAGTATACTCGGAGAATATAGACGCAATGGTTGCGTGCGAAACCTGCGGAGGCAACGGCAGATCGGCTTGTACGGTTTGTCCCGATGCCGTAAGAGATTTTTATATTTACAGAACCGAGCTTAACGAAGCAAATAAATAATAAAAAAGACAGACCGATGAAAGTCGGTCTGTTTTTTTATGGCAGGAGAACTATACATCAAGCCCCACGATATCTGCAAGGCTCTCGCGCTTTACCGCCACATAGCTCTCTCCACCCTTCAGCATTACTACGGGCGGACGGGGTATCCTGTTATAATTTGACGCCATAGAGTAGTGGTATGCGCCGGTGGTCAGACAGGCAAGCAGATCGCCTCTCTCGGTGTCAGATCTCAGCGACACGCCCTCTTGGAGAATATCTCCGCTCTCACAGCATCTGCCCACCACAGAGCATCTTTCTCTCTCTCCCTCGCCGTCAAATACGGGCAGAATAGTGTAGGGCGAGCCGTAGAGGGCGTATCTCGGGTTGTCGGTCATACCGCCGTCAACAGAAACATAGGTCTTGTATCCGGGTATTCTCTTGACCGTACCCACGGTATAGAGGGTCAGTCCCGCATCTGCAACGATAGATCTGCCCGGCTCAAGAGAGATACGGGGCAGGGTGATACCGAGGGCGTCCGCTTCCTTTTTCATTGCCTCTGCAACGGTGAGTATGGTTTTCTTTATATCAAGGGTAGGCTGGCTATCCACGTATCTTACACCCAGTCCGCCGCCAATATCCAGGTCCCGACAGATAAAGCCGAGCTCTCGCTCCATATCCGCGATAAACCTGAGCATAACTCTTGATGTGGCAAGATATACCTCGCCGTCAAAGATCTGGGAGCCCACATGGCAGTGGAAGCCCATAAGCTCAAGATGCTCAAAGGTCAGCGCCAGCGAGGTGATCTCCTTAGCCTGTCCGGTCTCAATGGCAGATCCAAACTTGGAGTCCACCTTGCCCGTAGCAACACCCGCGTAGGTGGGGGGGTCAATACCGGGGGTAATGCGGAGCATTATCTTTTGGTTTATATTATGACTTGCCACGATCTCGTCAATGGCAAACAGCTCCTCCACATTGTCAACCACAAAGCAGCCAACGCCCTGGGAGATAGCGAACTCAATATCCTCGTCGGTCTTGTTGTTGGAGTGAAAATATGCCATCTCAAGAGGAAAGTCGGCAAGGGCGGCGGTGTGGATCTCACCGCAGGACACAACGTCAACGCCAAGTCCCTCCTCCTTGATTATGCGGTAGAGCTGCTTGAAGGATGCCGCCTTTGACGCGTACATAACCCTGGCAGACTCGCCAAAGCCCTCGCGCACCGCAGACAGATAAAGCCGACAGTTGTGGCGTATCCTCTCCTCGTCGTAGAGGTACAGGGGAGTGCCGTACTGTGAGGCAAGGGAGGACAGAGGCATGTTGGCAAAGCAAAGCTCGCCCTCAGCATTTCTCCCAAGATTTTCACATATCATCTCTTTGTCTTTTGTAATCGTCATTTTATATTTTCCTGATCAATTCTGCATTAACTCTTGAAGCATAGTCGCACTACTCACCTTGATACACTCGTTTCGTATTGCTCCTTGCTTCTGCGCATTCGCTACGACAAAAACAGTTATCAACTGTTTTTTGTCTGCTCGCTTTTTTACAATAGCTGTGCTCTCAGCTCCTCGCCGCTCATCTGTGACAGATCTGCGGGGGCAACATCAAGCACCGTCTTGCAGCCCACGTCACCGCGGGAGTACATTCTGAGTATTGCTCTTGCATAAGCAACCAGCACGCCGGCGGTAAACTCGGGATTGGAGTCAAGGCGCAGGCTGAACTCAGCGGTGTGAGTATTCTCGCCCTCAAAGCCGCTTCTGCCGTTTCTGATAACGCTGCCGCCGTGGGGAAGCCCTGAGTGATTTTTCATCAGCTCCTCCTTGGTGACAAAGCTTACGGTGGTATCATAGTCGGCAAAGTAGTTGGGCATCTCACAGATCTCGCGCTCAATTCTCGCTTTGTCAGCGCCCTCACTCGCTACCACATAGCAGTCTCGTCTGTGCTTTTCTCTGGTGCTGAGATGGGGACATTCTCCGCCTCTTACCGCAGAAATAGCCTCGTCTACGGGTATGGTATACTGCCTTGCATCAACCACTCCGTCAATGCGCCTGATAGCGTCTGAGTGACCCTGGCTGACGCCTCTGCCCCAGAAGGTGTAGTTTTGTCCATTTGGCAATACTGCCTCAAAATAAGTCCTCATTATAGAGAAAAGTCCTGGATCCCAGCCGCCACTGATAAGGGCAATATGTCCGCCATCTCTAGCAGAAGTATCCACCCCCCGATAGTGCTCACCGATCTTTGCGTGGGTGTCAAAGCTGTCCACGACATTAAAATCTCTCGCCAGGCGGGGAGTCATCTCGGGCAGATCGGTTGCGCTGCCGCCGCAGATGATCAAACAATCAATTTTATCCTTGAACTCGTCAATCCTCTCGGCTGAAAAAACGGGTGCGCCCGCGGTCACAACACCCTCGGGATCTCTCCTGGTGAAAACACCCACCACCGTCACATCAGCGTGATATTTTGCCGCCGCCTCAACGCCGCGACCCAGATTGCCGTAGCCGTATATTCCTATTCTCATATCTTATCCCTTCGCTGTGATATAGCCGTACTTTCCCGAGAGCATACTATTCATATCGTAGAGCCCCGCCGCCTTGTCGTATACAAAGCCTGCTGCCGCGAGAGCCCCCTCGGCAAATAGCGCGCGGTTGTGTGCCTCGTGCTTCAGGGTGATCGTCTGACTTGGCGTGCCGATAATAACCTCGTGCTCGCCAACTATATTGCCCATGCGGATAGAGTGTATACCTATCTCCTTTTTATCTCTCTTGCCCTGACCGCTTCTGCCCGGATTAATGTGCAGCTCTGGTCTTACCTCGCGTATGGCGTTTGCCAGCATAAGAGCGGTGCCGCTGGGTGCGTCAACCTTGCGGTCGTGGTGCTTTTCAATTATCTCAATCTCAGCCTCGGGCAGAGCCTGTGCCGTATTCTTTGCCATCTCAATCAGCAGAGCAACTCCCAGCGACATATTTCCCGAGTAGAACAGGGGTATAGACTCAGCCGCCCTGTGAATAAGCTCAATCTCACCCTCGGTATGACCCGTGGTGCAGAGAACCAGGGGAAGTCTCCTCTCGGTTGCAAAATCAAGCAGGGCAGGGGTCACGGAGTGATGGGAAAAGTCAATTATACAGTCAACCTCGCGGGTGCTGATAACGTCATCAAGGCTGGGGTATACCGCCACAGATGCGGGCGCGGGGTTTGGGTCAACGCCAAAGGCGAGCGAGCAGCCTCTGTAATTCTCCTCGCAGAGTCGGGCTACCTCCCGTCCCATATATCCGCATATACCGTTAAGTAAAATGTTCATCAAATGAACTCCTTTTCTATCAGATAAGCTTTTGCTCTCTCATAAGAGCCAGCAGTCCTGCCTCGTGCTGAGGCTCCATAGGTGTGAGGGGCAGTCTGAGATAGTTCTCACAGTAGCCCATAGCCGCCACCGCCGCCTTTACGGGAATGGGGTTGACCTCGCAGAAGAGGGCGTTTATAAGGGGCAACAGCTCAAGCTGAGCCCGTCTTGCATCCTCAACTCTGCCGCTCATATAGTCCTCGCACATTTTTTGCGTTTCTCTTGGCATAATGTTTGAGAGCACCGAGATAACACCCACGCCGCCCAGGGAGAGAATGGGTATGATCTGGTCGTCGTTGCCCGAATAAACCGCGATCTTGTCGGCTACCAGGGCGCAGAGCTCTGCAACCTGAGAAATATTGCCCGACGCCTCCTTAATGCCCACGATATTGGGGTGATCTGCCAGCTCGGCAGCGGACTCGGGCAGCAGGTTGCATCCTGTACGGGAGGGGACGTTGTAAAGTATACAGGGCTTTGTAGACTCGTCAGCAATCGCGCGGAAGGACTCAATAAGACCGCGCTGGGTCGCCTTGTTGTAGTAGGGTGTTACCAGCAGCATAGCATCTGCACCCACCTCACAGGCATATTTTGTAAGCTCAATGGCATATGCGGTGTCGTTGGAGCCTGTTCCTGCTATAACCGGCACTCTGCCTGCAACCTTTTCTACGCAGAATCTTATAGCCTCCTTGTGCTCGGCGTCGGTCAGGGTAGAGCCCTCGCCTGTGGTACCAACCGCCACAATAGCGGCAATGCCCTGGGAGATCTGCCACTCAATGAGCCTGCCAAACTGCTCGTAGTCAATTCCGTCTTTGGTGAGAGGTGTGACTATCGCCGTAGCCGCGCCTGTAAATACAGCCTTTTTCAATTTATATGTCCTCCGAAAGAAATGTAATCAAAATAAAAAAGATAGCCGCAACACAGCTATCCTCACAAAAAACCGAAAACGGTATATGCTTGATAGCTCTTCGCCAAAAGGCGACAGCAGCACGGATATTCTCCGTAATGCCAGCCAAGATGCCCGCCGCAGCATCCGCTTCGGCACCAACGCCTTTCTCACACAGCCTCGGCGGCTCTTTATGTGTGATACTCTTCGTTAAGTGCGCCTCTATCTAATGATATAGTATTTTAACACATATATTTATAACTGTCAATAGCTTTTAGAAGAAAAATATTTTTTTGTTTTTGAAGAAAAAGTGACAAAAAATGAGTAGTATATTGAAAGAGGTCGTTTTGACCTCTTTCTTTTCTTGGTATATCAATTAGCCAGCTTATCCGCTAAGCATCAGGGCATTATATTTATTAACAAAAGAGGGAAAAAGCAATCTTGACTTTTCTAAATATTTGTAGTAAAATATTATTTGTAAAATTATTGCTATTAAGGAGCTGAATGAAATGACAAAGATTGATATATTTTCCGGCTTTCTCGGTGCGGGTAAGACCACGCTGATAAAGAAGCTTATTAAGGAGGCATATGCCGGTGAAAAGGTAGTGCTTATAGAGAACGAGTTTGGCGAGATCGGTATTGACGGCGGCTTTCTTGCCGATGCGGGTATTGAGATCACCGAGATGAACTCGGGCTGTATCTGCTGCTCGCTGGTTGGCGATTTTTCCAAGGCGCTTGTCAAGGTGCTTGGGGAGTACAATCCCGACAGAATTATTATAGAGCCCTCGGGCGTTGGCAAGCTCTCTGATGTTATCCGCGCGGCAAGGACCGCAGAGGACCACGGAGCAACTCTTAATTGCTTTACCACGGTTGCCGATGTTAATAAGTGCAAGATGTATATGAAGAACTTCGGTGAGTTCTATAACGATCAGATCGCCCACGCCTCTGCCATCGTGCTTTCCCACACCCAGAGCGCAAGAGATGAAAGAATCGCTGAGTGCGTAGCTCTCCTTCGTCAGCACAATGCTGATGCAGTTATCGTAACTACCCCCTGGGATGCACTAAGTGGCAAGGAGATCCTGGCTGCAATGGAGCATAAGGACACCCTTGAGGACGCTGTAAAGGCACTTGAGGAGGAGCATAAGCATCATCATCACCACCACGATCACGATGACCACGAGTGTGGCTGCGGACACCACCACAACCACGATGACCACGAGTGTGGCTGCGGACACCACCACGACCACGATGACCACGAGTGCGGCTGCGGACACCACCACGATCACGATGACCACGAGTGCGGCTGTGGACACCACCACGATCACGATGACCACGAGTGCGGCTGCGAGCATCATCACCACGATCACGATGACCACGAGTGTGGCTGTGGACATCATCACGAGCACGAGCATCATCACGAGCATCACCACGAGCACGGCGAGGGCTGTACCTGCGGATGTCAGGATCACGATCATCATCATCACCACGCTGACGAGGTATTTACATCCTTTGGCGAGGAGACCACAAAGAAGTTTACCAAGGAGGAGATCAGATCCATCCTTGACGCCTTTTCCGAGTCTGACGAGTACGGTATGATCCTGCGCGCCAAGGGTATCGTTGAGTGCAAGTGCGGCAAGTGGATCCACTTTGACTACATTCCCGGTGAGGCAGATGTGAGAGAGGGAAGTGCAGGCATAATCGGCAGACTCTGTGTGATCGGCGCGGGAATTGATAAGGAAAAAATAAAGGAACTGTTTGGAATATAAAATGGAAATACCGGTATATCTTTTTACGGGCTTCCTTGAGAGCGGTAAGACAAGCTTTATTACCGAGACTATGAAGGATCCCAACTTTAACGACGGAAAGAGAAAGTATCTTATAATCACCTGCGAGGAGGGTGAGGTGGAGTATTATCCCGATGACTTTGGCGACAATGTCAGCTTTGCCTCCTTCTCCGATGAGCAGTCTATAACCGTTGACCGTCTCTCGGCTATGCAGAAGCGCGCGGGAGCAGATATTATTGTGGTAGAGTATAACGGTATGTGGATGCTTGACCGCTTCTACAACGCCCTGCCGCAGAACTTTATGGTATATCAGGAGGTGCTTATCTGCGACTCCACCACCGCCCTTGTCTATAATGCAAATATGCGTCAGCTTATGGTAGACAAGCTTACCAGCTGCGAGATGGTAGTGTTTAACCGCACCACCCCTGCCACCGATAAGATGCCTCTGCACAAGCTTGTGCGCGGTATCAGCAGAAAGGCGAATATCTGCTACGAGGATACAAACGGCGATATTGAGTTTGATCAGATTGAGGATCCGCTCCCCTTTGATATAAACGCGCCGGTTGTTACCATCGGTGACGATGACTTTGCCTACTTCTACCGCGATATGACCGAGGATATGGATAAGTATATGGGCAAGACCATACGCTTTAAGGGTATCGTAGCTCTTGACAGATCGCTCCCCGGCGGCAGCTACGCGGTCGGCAGACATATTATGACCTGTTGCGCTGATGATATTGCCTATCGCGGCGTGGTCGCAAAGGGTATGGGCTCTCTGAAGCTTCAGACACGCGATTGGGTAATCGTAGAGGGTAGACTCAATGAGGAGTTCTCAAAGCTCTACGGCGGTCGTGGCCCCGTTCTTACCGTGACAAAAATTGAGAGGGCAGAGAAGCCCGCCCAGGAGGTTGCTACCTTCTATTAATTAAACTATGAGAGAAAGGGAGAGATCCCATGGCAGACGATAAAATGTTAATTAAGCTCTATTCCGCCGGTGGCGACGGGATAATTGACTCGGGCTACTCTCAGAGCGCCCACCAGCTTATACAGATCACGTCGGGCAGTGCCTCTGTCTCTGTTGGCACCGAGGTGGTTCTTGCCGAGGCAGGAGATTTTATATATGTTCCGCCCACCCTTGTTTTCAGGGTAGAGACGGTTGGCGGTCACGGCTCTGTCCGTGTCCTTGCCTTTGAGCGCTCTCTTGTAGAGGAGAATATGGGCAACTTTGACAGCGAGATATTCTATATGTTCTTCGTTCAGTCCTGCAGCCGTCCGGTTACCTTTAAGCCGGGGCATCCCATATATGAGAATATCCTCTATTATATGAGCGAGGCATATGAGGAGTTTATATCCCGTGATGTGTGCTATCTTCTTCCCGTACGGGCAAACGTCTATCTGCTTGTGTCGGCTATTCTCCGCTATTATGCGGGCTCCCGCAACGAGCTTGACCGTATGATCTATCACAATGTAATGCGTCTGCGTCCCGTTATAGAATATATCACCGAGCATTACAGTGAGAAAACCTATATTGAGACCCTATCTGATATGGTTGCGCTCTCACCCGACTATTTTACCAAGATGTTTAAGGACAGCATAGGCAAGACTCCTATTGACTACATAAACGGCGTAAAGGTAAATCACTCTCTCAGACTGCTCACTATGAGTGACACTCCTGTAAACGAGATCGCAGAGCAGGTTGGCTTCTCAGGCCCGAATTACTTCCACAAGATATTCAAGGCGTATATGAACACCAGCCCTCTTGCCTACCGCAGAAGCGCGGTGAAATAAAAAAAGCAAATCAAACATAATAAACAAGCGAGCCATAATGTGAACTAAGTATTCGTATGAATCGGGTATGCTTCACCTATGGCTCCTTTTTGTTGGGATCTGTATCTGCTCACCCTTGCCGAAGGCAAGCTATGAATGAATGTATGTAAGAAAGAGAGAAATAAATCCTTTTCTTTTTTATCCTGACCTGTGCTTTGCTGACCTATCCTATACTTTGCTATACTTGCCTGTACTTTACTATCCTATACTATCCTTACCTGTGGAGCACAAATGTTTCCAAAAAAGTGCCGCGAAGGCTTGAAAACTCTACATTTTTTTCGGCACATAATCGGCTCATAGTCGGCTCTGACTCATCTCTCGGTGGGTAAAAAAGACCGATATGCCACCTATGTCGCAGATAGAAGAGCGATAATCAACAAAAAACGGTTGCTCACATCTCTGCAAGCAACCGCACAGTTATTTATTTTTCGGCTTCATAGCCTCGTAAAGTTCTCATATACAACAGTATTATTTATGTTCTAAACATTTGACTCAACTCTCACAACATATAAGTAAAAAGTACTTTTCTTTCTGAAAGGAAGATCCTTTTTCAACAAACTAAAAAAGAGCATCGTCAATAAACCATTCGTATATATTCAGTTTTTTTGGGCTGTTAGCTCAGCCGTCAGTTGTAAGAGCCTGCCGCCACACACGAAATACTCGCTATCTCGCATCCTGCATAGCGGCAGGAAATATTTGCGATTGGATCATCAAAACTGTGCATCGGACCGGCCCTCCTGTTCTAAGATTTTTGGTAAGGGAGAAATTGCTATAAATATAACTCATGACCGCATATTCGGCGGTTCTTTTTCTCGCTTTTACCTTTCATCTTAAATATACCATATAAAATCCAACTTGTCAATAGAAAAATGTCTAAATAATTATTAAAAAACATTAAGAAAGTGTACAATTAGCACAAGCAACTCTTTTGAGGGTTGACAATAAGTTAATGCGGTGGTATAATAACATAGCTTAAAATTTTATAGCTTATCAAAAAAATATTTTGGAAATCAGTAATAAAAGCATAAAAAGAGCAAAAAAATGATGCTCTAAAAATAACTTTCCACAGCACATTTTTGCGATAGTTCTTGGTTTTTTTAGTAACTTAATATGGAGGTATAAATGGGTATTGAATTTGTTTATGTAGTATTTATCGTTGCTGCTATTATTGGAATATGCATAGGATTGCTTCAAACACCAAGAGGAAAAGGTTGGCTGGGAGAACTGATCATTAAAATGATAATCGGTAAGACAAAGGACGGAGAAAAATATGTAATAAACGATCTTCGTCTTAGGATTGATGAAGAAAAAACATCCCAGATTGATCATGTTTTGATAAATGATAAAGGTATTTTTGTTATTGAAACTAAAAACTATTCCGGTAGAATATATGGCAAGGAATCGCAACTTGAATGGACTCAGGTACTGAACTATGGCAGAGTCAAGAATAAGTTTTATAATCCTGTTAAACAAAACAAAACCCACGCTTACCACATCTCCAATCTTTTAACAGAAAAACACAGCCTTACATCAGCGGTAGTTTTTGTACAATGCAATACAAAATACATAGAGAGTGCGAATGTTTATGACCTATTTGGTCTTTATGCGTTGATTAGCAAAGGTGCTTTGGTTCTCAATGAGAATCAGATGAAAACGGCATACGAAGAAATCGTAGCGGCCAATGACAACTCCATTACTTTAAGAGAACATACTGAAAATGTTGAAAACATGCTACATAATGTTGATGAGGGGATATGTCCTCGTTGCGGCAAGAAACTTGTTTTAAGGAACGGAAAAAACAATGAGTTTTGGGGATGCACGGGCTATCCTAATTGTAGATTTACAAAGAATAAATAAGCATTTATTTATAAAAAAGCGACGGCAAAAACCGTCGCTCTTTAATTATTCGTCCTTTGCTTCGGGGAGGGCAGGGGCATCGTAAATTACGGTCAGCTCCTCCTCACCTCTGACAAAGCCCGCGGTGATTATAACCTTTTTCGCACCGTCAAGGGAGGGAAGCTCAAACATAGGCTTCATCATCAGCCCCTCAACGATAGAGCGCAGTCCTCTCGCGCCCGTCTCACGCTCAATTGCCAGGTGCGCTATGGCGCGATATGCCTCGGGCTCAAAGTCAAGCTCAATGCCGTCAAGCGCCAGCAGCTTCTTATACTGCTTAGCCAGTGAGTTCTTGGGCTCCTTGATGATTCTCACCAGCGCATCCTCGTCAAGATTTTCCAGCGTGACGATGACCGGCAGTCTGCCCACCAGCTCGGGAATAAGGCCGTATTTGATAATATCGTGGGCGATAACGTCCTTGTATACGCCGCGCTCTACCTTTTCGCGCTTGGTCTGCTTCTCGGTGTTAAAGCCGATCTGCTGATTGCCCTTGCGCTGCTCAATGATGGACTCAATGCCCTCAAAGGCTCCGCCGCAAATAAAGAGAATGTTCTTGGTGTTTATCTGTATAAACTCCTGGTTGGGATGCTTTCTGCCGCCCTGGGGAGGTACATTTGCCGTAGTGCCCTCAAGGATCTTGAGCAGCGCCTGCTGAACACCCTCGCCCGATACATCTCGGGTAATAGAACGGTTCTCACTTTTGCGTGTGATCTTATCAATCTCGTCAATGTAGATAATACCGTGCTCGGCGCGCTCTACGTCATAATCGGCAGCCTGGATAAGCCTGAGCAGGATATTCTCCACGTCCTCGCCTACATATCCCGCCTCGGTAAGAGTGGTGGCGTCGGCGATAGCAAAGGGAACCTTAAAGCTCTTTGCCAGGGTCTGTGCAATATAGGTCTTACCTACACCGGTAGGGCCGAGCAGAAGCACATTGGACTTCTGGATCTCAACGCCGTCGTCCTGGGTTTTTGTTTCTGCCTTAGCTTTTTTGCCTTTTTTAGACTTTTTTTCCTCTTTCTCAAGGGAAAGTATTCTCTTGTAGTGATTGTATACCGCCACCGACAGAGCGAGCTTTGCATCCTCCTGTCCGATAACGTGACAGTCAAGCATCGCCTTGATCTCCTTGGGACGAGGCAGGGTTTCAAAGCTGAGCTCCTCGCCCACAAGCTCCTCCTCCATACTCGCCATATGCTGCTCAATAAAGTCAGAGCAGAGATCTATACAGTTGTCACATATATAGGTCTTGCCATCCATAGCAGGGATGAGGAAGGCTACCTCGCGCTCGGTCCTGCCACAAAAGGCGCAGCTACGGAGAGGCTTCTTTGAAGTGTCTTCCATTTTATATTTCCTTCTTATTGATTACCTTGTCAACGAGGCCGTACTCTGCCGCCTCAGCCGCAGTCATAAAGTTGTCGCGCTCGGTGTCGCGCTCAATGGTTTCAAGGCTCTGACCTGTCTGCTCTGCAAGGAGCTTGTTCAGTTTCTCGCGGATTCTGATAATGTGATCTGCGTGGATCTTAATATCCGATGCCTGACCCTGCATACCGCCGAGAGGCTGGTGGATCATTACCTCTGCGTTGGGCAGAGCAAATCTCTTGCCCTTAGCACCGCTGGAGAGAAGGAAAGCGCCCATAGAAGCCGCCATACCTACACAGATGGTAGAAACATCGCACTTGATGTAATTCATAGTATCGTAGATCGCCATACCTGCGGAGATAGATCCTCCGGGGCTGTTGATATAGAGATATATGTCCTTGTCGGGATCCTGAGCCTCAAGGTAGAGCAGCTGCGCAACTACCAGAGACGCGGTGACGTCATTAACCTCGTCTGCAAGGAAGATTATTCTGTCATTCAAGAGTCTGGAATAAATGTCATAGGAGCGTTCACCTCTTGAGGTCTGCTCAACAACAACGGGTACGAGTGCCATAATTTGTACCGCCTTTCTTTTATGATATTCAATAACAGCCGACAGTCGCCTTTGACCGTCGGCTGATGCTTGTTAAATTACTCTGCTGCCTCGTCAGCCTTTGCAGCCTTCTTGGTAGTAGTTTTCTTGGTAGTGGTCTTCTTAGCCTTGGGAGCCTCCTCACCCTCGGTCTCTGCCTTCTTGGTAGCGGACTTCTTGGTGGTGGTCTTCTTAGCCTTGGGAGCGCCAACATTTGCGTTCTCGCGTACGAGCTTGAGTGCCTTGCCAACAAGGATATCGGCGTTAAGATCCTCGGTAGCGATCATAGCCTTAACCTGATCTACGGGAACATTGTAAGCGTCGGAGATTCTCTGGAACTCCTCGTTTGTCTCCTCCTCGGAAACGGTGAGAGCCTCAAGAGAAGCGATCTTCTCAAGAGCGAGTCTTACCTTAACCTGACGCTCTGCCTGGGGACGCATCTGCGCTCTGAGTGCATCAAGAGTAAGGCCGGTGTACTGCATATAGGTATTAAGATCAAGGCCGCTCTGACGGAGTCTGTTGTCATAGTCACGAACAAAGTTCTCGGTCTCGGTCTCAAACATAACCTCGGGGATCTCTGCTACGAGCTTCTCCATAAGAGCCTCAGCGAGTGCGTTCTCAACCTCAGCCTCTGCTGCGTTCTCGTTTCTCTTTACCATTTTAGACTTAATGTCTGCCTTATATTCATCAAGAGTATCAAATTCGGATACATCCTTGGCAAACTCGTCGTCAAGGGCAGGGAGCTCCTCTACCTTAAGAGCGTTGAGCTTGGTCTTGAAGGTTGCTGCCTTGCCTGCCAGCTCTGCTGCGTGATACTCCTCGGGGAAGGATACGTTTACATCAAACTCCTCGCCGATGGTCTTGCCAACGATCTGCTCCTCAAAGCCGGGGATAAACTGACCGCTGCCGAGAGTAAGGTCGTGACCTGCACCCTTGCCGCCGTCAAATGCTACGCCGTCAACAAAGCCCTCGTAGTCAATGTTAGCGATGTCGCCCATTGCTGCAGCTCTGTCGGTAACATCAAGAGTTCTTGCGTTTCTCTTTCTTGCGTTCTCAACCTCGGCATCAACGTCAGCGTCGGTAACCTCAGCTACCTTCTTCTCAACTGCGATGCCCTTGTAGTCCTCAATAGTAACCTCGGGCTTTACAAAGCCAACTGCCTTGAGCACGATATCACCCTCGTCGGATACCAGGTCAAACTGGGGCTGACCAACGATGTTAAGACCGGACTCCTTAACAGCCTCCTCAAAGGCCTCGGGGATGCAGGCGTTGATAGCATCCTCAAACCAGATGCCCTTGCCGTAGTACTTCTCAATAATTGCCTTGGGCGCCTTGCCCTTTCTGAAGCCGGGGATGTTAATGGACTTAACATTCTTCTTGTATGCATCCAGCTCAGCTTTTGCGTAAACTTCACGACTTACAGAAAACTCCAGCACAAAGCCGGACTTCTCGGTAAGCTCCTTTTTAATAAGGCTCATTTTTTATTTCCTCCGAAATATATATAATTATTTTATTATTTTCAAATATGCCATAATATTGTACATCAAAAAATACCGTTTGTCAATAGTACAGGCAAAGATTCTTAGTATTTTTTACTAAATTATGGGCTGTATTTTCGTCTTTTTGACTATTTTACCGCTTAATTTACGATCTTCGGGGTAAATCTCAGGTAGTCGGCGGAGATAATATGCATCTCAATGCCCTCATAGCTAAAGTGGGGCGGTATTGTGTAGTTGCCGTGTATGTGACCGAAATAAAGCCGCTTGATGCCGTACTCCTTCAGGGCGTCAATCAGCCCCGCGGACGCCTTCCCGTTCCAGAATGGAGGGAAGTGCATAAACACGATGATCTCCTTGTGAGGCGATGCCTCCTGCAACCTTTTTGCCGCCGCAAGACTTGTGCGCAGCCTCAGATTCTCGCGGTTCGTAAGCTTATCAAAATCCGCGTTGTCGGGGGCGTTTATGGCGTCCTCATCATTGTACCAGCCGCGAGTGCCCGCGATAATATATTCTTCATCCTCGTAGGCGTTGTTGAACAGGAAGGAGATGCCCGTGATACCGCATTTTTCAAAAAATGCCTCGTGCTTTTTCATCGTGCTCCACCAGAAATCGTGGTTGCCCTTGCCTATGATTTTTTTGCCCGGCAGCGATGCAAGAAACCTGAGATCGCTCTCCGCCTCCTCCAGCGACAGAGCCCAGGATACATCTCCGGGTATTACGACGGTATCGCGGTCGGTGATCAGATGCCGCCAGTTGTTTTCAATTCTTAAAATGTAATCTGCCCAGGATTTTCCAAAGACTTCCATAGATTTATTGGTTTTGTCAAGGGTAGACAGGTGCAGATCTGCTATGGTGTAAAGCGACATAAAAATCATCCTTTCCCGGCAATGAGCCGCGTAATGTATAAAATATTCTCTCCCGTCAATAATAGATCTGTGGCAGCATAGCTGCAAAAATTATGAAACGAGGAAAACAAAATGGAAGACAAAAAGCTTTATAACGAGTGTAAGTGCGATGCCTCAAAGCACATCAAGGGCATAAAGTGCGACGTTAAGAACTGCCTCTACCACGCCGACCAGAACAACTGCTATGCCGGCTGTATCTCGGTAGGACCCAGAGAGGCAGATTGCTCGGCGCACACCAACTGCGCCACCTTTAAGCCCAGAGAATGCTGATCATTCCTTAGCGAAATTAATTACGGCCTCTGCCATATCCTCCTTGGTTCTGCCAATTATAGCCTTGTGTACGGTCTCCTTTGATATAGCCTCCAGAAGAGGTGAGGGAACAGCCGTACCCGTCAGCTGACTCAGTACCGCAGGTGCGTCAAGATCATTCTCCGGCACATCGCCGCCAAGAGAGAGAAGCACATCGGCGGCAAACTTATATGCCGATGCGGTGGAAACCACCAGCATAGCCGAGGGCGTCTCGTAGTCATCCATATATCTTTCCGCTGCAGAAAGCGCAACAGACGTGTGGGTGTCTATGAGGCGTTTTTCGTTTTCGTATGTTCTTCTGATAGTCGCGGCACACTCGTCCTCGTTGGTATAGTATCCTACGAAGTCGGCATTGATAAGAGAAAGCTCCTCGGCGGTGATGGTATATCTGCCTCTCTCCCGCAGCTCCATCATAAGCTCCGCGCACCTCTCACTGCCGAACAGGAGGTAGAGAAGCCTCTCAAGGTTTGAAGAAATAAGTATATCCATTGATGGTGACATAGTCGCATAGAAATGTCGGTTTCTGTCATAAACACCCTTGGAAAGAAAATCTGTAAGAATGTTATTTTTGTTTGATGCGCAAACAAGCTTCCCTACGGGAAGACCCATCCGCTTTGCAATATAGCAGGCAAAAATATTGCCGAAATTACCCGTGGGCACGCATACGTCAATCCTGTCGCCGAGCCGTATGGCGCCGCTGAGGCAGAGATCGCAGTATGCCGAGATATAGTATACGATCTGAGGCACAAGTCTGCCCCAGTTAATAGAGTTGGCGCTGGAGAGAAATACTCCCGTCCCCTCAAGCCTCTTTACAATATCTCCGTCTGAGAAGATAGCCTTGACACCGTTCTGCGCGTCGTCAAAGTTGCCCTCTATACCTGCCACCGACACATTATGACCCTCCTGGGTCTGCATCTGCTTTTTCTGCACTCTGCTCACACCGTCTACGGGGTAAAACACCTGTATCTTGGTCTGATCAATGTCGCGATAGCCCTCCAGCGCCGCCTTTCCCGTATCGCCGGATGTGGCGACGAGTATAAGCGCAGTTCTGTCCTCACCGCACTTCCTCAGCGCGCGGGTAAAGAGTCTGGGCATCAGCTGCAGAGCCATATCCTTAAAGGCACAGGTAGGGCCGTGCCATAGCTCAAGCATATATTTTCTGCCCGACAGAGCCGTAATGGGCGCGGGTGAGGGAACAAACTTGTCCTCGGAATAGGCGGCGTGGGCATCTGCCAGAAGCTCGTCGTAGCCGTAATCCTCAAGGAAGAGAGAAAGCACCCTCGCCGCTCTCTCGGGATATGAAAGGGCAGAGAGCTCTCTGATAAACTCAAGATCAATCTCAGGGATGCTCTCGGGCATAAAAAGTCCGCCGTCACAGGCAAGCCCTGTTTTGATGGCATAGGCGGATGATACGCCCTCCTTGTGTGCCCCTCTCGTGCTTATGTATTTCATAGAACCGATCCTTCTTTTTTCTGCTGGTAATAGTATTTGGAGTCAAAGGCTGTGTTTTTGTCAAAGGCAGAGATAAGATGCTTTATTTCCTTTACCTTCGTGGCCTTGCCTTCTCCCTCGGTGTATACCTCAATAACGTCAAAGCGCATTCTCGTGTCAGGTCTGTTGTGAGCAATATAATATGCCGCCGCCCTGATAATTTTCCTCTGCTTTTCGCCGGTGACCGATGAGGCGGGGCGCGCCTCCTTACCTCCGAGGCTCTTTACATTCCTCGTTTTCACCTCTACGAAGGCGGTAATGCCGTCCTTCTCTGCGATAATATCAATCTCCGAGCCGCAGGCAGTATAATTCTTCTTTATGATCTTATACTTACTTTTGCGAAGAAATCTTGCCGCCTCCCGCTCTCCCAGGTTGCCGATGATACGCTTCGGTGTCAGTATCTCAAGTATTTTCATTTGTCAAGAAACTTTAAGAAGCTTCTGCGATAAATAGGCGCGGGGCCGTATTTTTTCACCGCTTCCATATGGTCTTTGGTAGGGTAGCCCTTGTGCTTTGCTATTCCGTACTCGGGATACTCGCGGTCAAGCTCTATGCACTGTCTGTCCCTTGTGACCTTGGCGAGAATTGATGCCGCCGCAATAGAATAGCTCATAGCATCTCCCTTTACCACCGTTTCGGTGGGAATATCAAAGCCGCGGGAGCAGTTTCCGTCTATAAGGGCAAAGTCCGCCTTTACGGGCAGAGCCTCCACAGCCCTCCTCATTGCGAGCATAGAGGCGTTAAGTATGTTTATTTCGTCAATTTCCGCAGGGCTCGCCTCGGCAATGGCATAGGCGATCGCCTTTTCCTTGATTATATCAAAGAGCGCCTCCCGCTTCTTTTCGGTAAGCTTTTTTGAGTCGTTAAGCCCCTCAATAACAAGTCCTCGGGGCAGAATTACCGCCGCCGCCACCACGGGGCCGCAGAGAGGACCCCGTCCCGCCTCGTCAAGACCGCAAACGGCAGTATAGCCCTCGTTATATCGTCTGTCTTCATATTCAAAGCTTGGCATAGCCGTCTCCTTTATCTGTCACCCGGCAGCTCCAGGGTGATTCTGCCGATCTTACCGCCGCGGAACTCGTCAAGCAGGGTATCGGCGCATCTCTTGTGATTTACCTCGCCACCACTGATAAGGAAGCCGCGCTTGCGACCCACCAGCTCAAAGAGATCGTAGGAATCAAGTCCCTCGGTCATCTCAGGCGTGAGCTTATATCTCGCCATAAATTGCTCGGGTGCAACTCTCATCAGCCTTGAGCAGAGTATCATAGCGATCTCCTCGGTGTCAAGTATCTGATCGCGTATTGCACCGGTCATCGCCAGGTTCTCGCCCACCGTCTGATCCTCAAACTTGGGCCACAGCACGCCAGGCATATCCAGCAGGTCAAAGCCTATCTTGGTGGGTACCCACTGCTTGTCCACGGTGACACCGGGGCGGTCCTCCACCTTTGCCTTCTTGTTTCCTGCGATGCGGTTGATAAGAGAGGATTTGCCCACGTTGGGTATACCCACGATCATAGCCTTCAGCTTTCTGCCGTCCATACCCTTGAGGTGATACCTCTCCAGCTTCTCGGCCATCAGCTCTCTTACCGCGTCGGCAAGGGCGTCAATTCCAATACCCGCGTTTGAGTCAATAACGACGATCCGCTGGCCTTGGCGCTTGTATTTTTCAACCCACATCTGAGTTTTGTCGGGGTCAGCCAGGGTTGATTTTGTCAGTACGGTGATCTTCGGCTTGTTGCCGATCAATCCGTCAATCTCGGGGTTCTTTGAGCTGTAGGGTATCCTCGCATCTAACAGCTCTATGATTATATCCACCTCGGGCAGACACTCGCGCATCATACGCTTGGTCTTTGCCATATGCCCGGGGAACCATTGTATCGGGTTAGTTGCCATTTCCTTTTCCTTCGTCTTATTCTATGCCGCCAAAGTCGTCAAATGGGAAAAATCTGAACAGAACCTTGCCGAGTATAGTATCAATCTTTATGGGACCTACACCGCTGTTTCGTGAGTCGGTGGAGTGATATCTGTTGTCACCCATTACAAACACCTCGTCATCACCCAGGGTGACGGGCTCATAGTATTGCGCTATGTTGGTGTCCTTTGCGTTAAAGGCATAATCCTCCTCAAGCAGCTCGCCGTTAATATACACGCGCACGTTGCCCTCGGCATCAACCTTTACCTGTACGGTCTCGCCGGGCAGACCGACGATACGCTTTACCACCGCCTTCTTCAGTATGGTGGAATAATCCTCAAATACAACTACATCGCCGCGCTCGGGGGTGTAGAACAGGTTGGATATGATAAGATGATCACCATCGGAGAGGGTATTGTTCATAGACCCGCCCTCAACCACAGAGTGCTTGAAAACAAAGGAGGTCAGCAGCAGCACTGCCGCGAGAACCATTACAAATATCTCGGCAATATCGTATACCCAGTCCATAGCGCGAGGCTTGTCGGGGTCGTAGCCTCTCTCCTGCGTCTCCTCCTGCCGAGGCATCTCGGGACGCCTGCCGTCAAAGTCAATGGAGAGCTGGAATCTACCCTCGTCATCACTCTCGCTCTCACCCAGGTCAAAGTCGGGCTCGTCCTCCTCGGGCATAGCCGCGGCTTCGTTTTTCTCCTCGTCGGCATCGTGATATTCCTCGGGGGCAAGGGTGATATCGTCATCCCACTCGGACTCCGCCTTTGCAGCCATAGGCTTATCCTTTGCAGGCTTCTTTTTTGCCGCTTTCTTTTTCTGCTCGGGTTTTACAGTCGCCTCGCTCGCCTCGTTGCCCGACTCGGTGCTTGATCCTTCGGCTTTTGTCCCCTCGGTTGACTCCTTAGCGGCGGAGAGGGTCTGATTTATCAGCGTGCGGTACTCGGCCATAAAAGACTCGTAGTCGGTTTCGTCCTCCTCTGCATCGGGCACGGAATCTCCCTCGTCATCAAAGAGCAGGGCATCAAGCGTGCTTTTAGGCTGTTCTTCTATATTATTTTCGGTTTCCTCGGTGGGAAGTATATCCTTCTTTTCTTCCATGAGAAGCACCGCCTTTCTTTGGTTTTAATAATATATTTTACCATATTACGCGAATAATTACAATATTTTCACGCAAAATAATTAAAAAAATATAAAAAGACCTCCCGCAAATCTAAGGGGAGGTCTCTTTATTAGCAGAAAAAGAATCAAGAGTTGAGTATTTTATACAGCTCGGACTTTGACATACCGCGATCCTTTGCCGCTCGCTTTATGGCGTCCATTCTCGCCATACCCGTTGCCTCATAGCTTGCCACGTGCTCCTCGGCAGAAAGGCTGAGAAGAGGTACAACAGAGTCGTCTATCAGCTCGCCGCTGAAGCCCTCAACCACTAAAACATACTCTCCGCGAGGCTCGTTTGCTTCGTAATATTCAACCGCCTTACCAAGAGTCGTACGCATAATTTCTTCATTAAGCTTAGTTAATTCGCGGCAGAATGATATTTTGCGCTCATTGCCAAAGCTCGCCGCCATATCCGAGAGCGTGGCTCTCAGCTTGTGAGGTGCCTCGTAAAAAATAAGCGTTCTGTCATCGGAGCACAGCTTGTCCAGCTGCTTTCTTCTCTCGCTCTTATTAGCCGAGAGGAAGCCCTCAAAGGCAAATCTCCTGGTGGGAAGGCCGGAAACCGACAGGGCGGAGACCGCCGCACAGGCACCGGGAATAACCGATACGGTGATGCCCGCCTCGGCACACATAGCCACAATATCCTCACCTGGGTCGCTTATAGCCGGCATACCCGCATCGGTGATGAGCGCGCAGGATTCACCCCCAAGCAGCCTGGCTACAAGACGCTCGCCGCTTGATTTTTTATTATGCTCGTGATAGCTCACCAGCTCGTTTTTTATACCCAGGGCAGAGAGCAGCCTGAGTGAGTTTCTCGTGTCCTCCGCCGCGATAAAGTCGGCCTCGGTCAGCACCTTGATGGCTCTCTCGGAAATATCAGAGAGGTTTCCAATGGGCGTCGCCACCAGATATAATGTGGATTTTTCCACCTTGTTCTTTTCGGTCATTTTATCTTTTATACAGGGAAGAAAAGCTTCCGTTCTCCATAATATAATTCATTTCGTCTGTGTAAGTCTTATGAGCCTTGTCCGTGTAGATTATCAACGGCGGGGTAACGATAAGACCGCATCTGCCACCCATCTTACCCTCCACCAGAGCCATTGAGGGCTCGGATGTACAGTCGGCGTGGACAAAGGTTATGCGCTTTGGCTCAATTTTGCTATCGCGCATAGCATCTAACAGGTCAACCAGCCTGTCGGGGCGATACACCGCAGCAAAGCAGCCGCCGTATTTCAGCATCCCTGCGGCAGAGCGGCAGAAATCGTATATGTCACCGCATACCTCATGGCGCGCAATATTCTTTTTTTCCAGCATATTCTGTCTGCCCGAGGTGGTTTTCATATAGGGAGGATTGGTGTATACCAGATCAAACTCGCCCTCCGCCCGATATTCTCTCAGATCGCAGTTAACTATCTGAAGTCGGTCGCAAAGGTCGTTCAGCTCAGCGTTTCTTTCGCTCAGACGGGCGTACTCCTCCTGTACCTCAAGAGCCACGGCAGAGCAGAGCTTCTCCCTCGTGAGCAGAAGCATAGATATTATTCCGCTGCCGCATCCAAGCTCGCAGCCGCGCTTGTATTTTCCGCTTACATAGCCCGCCAGCAGCAGAGCGTCGGTGCCAAAGGTCAGTCCCTCGGTCTGTTGTATCAGCTTAAGTTTATCGTTTACAAAATCACAGCGTTCCATAGTATATTCCTTGGTTCGTATTACAGAAAAAAAGCGGAGATATCCCCGCTTTTTTCGTTTCCCACTTTTGGGGAATAAGTATCAATTATTCCTCTGCAGGAGCGCCTACAGGACAAGCGTCAGCACAAGAACCGCAGCCGATGCACTCATCAGCATTAATCTCGTACTTACCGTCACCCTCGGAAATGCAACCGGTAGGGCAAGCATCAACGCATGCGCCGCAGCTGATGCACTCATCGGAAATCTTGTATGCCATTTGACTAACCTCCATTTTTGTTGTCACATATATTTTATCATATCTGTGGAAAAAATCAAGTACATTTTATAAAAAACTTGAAAAAGATGCAAAAAACATTATTCCTCGGGGAAATCCAGCTCGTCATTATCCTTGCTTTCCTTCTTTCCGGGGCGGGAGAGGACCTTGACGTCCTGGCACTTGTAGAGCTTGGGAGTTTCCTTATCTGCACCGTTGAGCTTTACCTTTATCTCTCTTGCCAGAGGCTTGGTCTCAACGACCGTACCCTCGCCATCTGCCGTCTTTACGACCGAGCCTACGGGGGGAGTCTGTTTTATAGCCTCCTCATAGGTTTCGTGCTCGTAACGGAGACAGCACATAAGTCTGCCGCAGGCACCGGATACCTTAGAGGAATTGAGCGAGAAGTTCTGCTCCTTTGCCATCTTTATAGACACCTGTACAAAGTCGGAGAGGAAGCCCGAGCAGCAGAGCTTTCTGCCGCAGACACCTATACCGCCCAGCATTTTTGCCTCGTCGCGTATACCGATCTGGCGAAGCTCAATTCTGGTACGGAAGGTAGATGCCAGGTCGCGCACCAGCTCTCTGAAGTCAACTCTGGATTCGCAGGTAAAGTAGAAGATGAGCTTGGAGTTGTCAAAGGTGTATTCTGCGCCCACCAGCTTCATACCCAGGTTATGCGCCGCTACCTTCTTCTCGCAGATGGCAATAGCCTCTGCCTCTGCTGCGCGGTTTTTCTCGTAGTGCTGAATATCCTGCTGGGTAGCCGGCCTTGTCACAGGCTTGAGAGGTGATACGATCTCGGAGGAGCTGATCATTTTGTTAGCAACCTTTACCATACCCATCTCCACACCGCGGGAGGTCTCCACGATCACCATATCGCCCACAGACAGCTTGTAGCTATCGGGAGAGAAGTAGTATATTTTTCCTGCCTCGCGGAAATTGATACCTACTATCTCCACATTCTCGGGGAGAGCCGTCTCGTTGGTGGCTATTTCGTTTTCGTTGTTTATCTTGTCGGACATTTTTCTTTCCTTTTACTTTTTATTTTAGTTGCTTGCCGCCTGCTTAAGATTGGATGTAAGACTGGCGATAAGATTTGTTACATTGGCATTCCTTGCGCATAGCTCGTGAGCCTCGCTCACCGCGTCATATATGCCGACCAGCCGTTTTCTCGGCAGATCACCGCACATAGCCGTTGCCTCATCACCGCTTGAGAAGAACACCGTCTTGACAGAGCGGTCATACTTGATGACGAGAAGATCGCGCAGGGCGTTCATCAACCTCTCAAGAGTAAGTGACAGCTCGGCTCTCTTGGTGGAAAAGCGGGATATGGCGGCGTGGATTGCGGCATATGACGCCTTCTGACTCAGGGCGCGAAGCAGCTCTACTATCTCGCCCCTCTCGCTCTCGCTCTCGTCTAACAGCCTCTTGCTGATAAGCTTACTTGCAAGACCGAGTCTGCCGTCAGAGCTCATAATAAGACCGGAAAATCTTGCCTTATCGGTGGCTCTCAGCGTTCTCGCCTCGGGGCTCTCATTCAGCAGCCACTCTGCGATGGTCTCATCGTCAAAGCGGGACATAGAGATATACTGTGCGCGGCTCTTGATGGTGGTGAGTATCCTGTCACATTCCTTCGCGAGAAGGAGGATGATAACCGATCTCGGCGGCTCCTCCAGCACCTTCAGCAGCGCGTTCTGCGCCTCGGGTGTCATAGACTCCGCGTCGTCAATAATGTATATCTTATACTCCGATTCAGTAGAGGAGAGGAACATATCCTCTCTGAACTCCTTTACAGGCTCAACGCCGAGAGTCGCCTTGTCCTTCTTTTTTGCCAGTGTTTTTACATCCGGGAAGTTGCCCTCGTATATCCTCCGACAGCAGTTACATTTACCGCAAGGGAGGGGAGAGGTGACATCATCCCGTCTTTCACAGTTCATAGCCGCGGCTATCTCGGTGGCAAGGACAGTCTTACCGCTGCCGGACGGGCCTCCGATAAGAAATGCGTGGGGAACGGCAGAGCCTTCAATAGATCTTCCTATTCGCTCTCTCGTATCATCGTTTCCGACCAGACGCGGAAAATAGCTCCTCACACATATCCCTCCCTTCAAGCATAGCATAGCACCTATGAATAAGCATATTACACCAATACATATTTTATCATTAAATGATTAAAAAGTCAATGGAAAGAATAAAAAAACGCAGCCCGAGTGAAAAAAGCCGCAAAGAAAGAGATAAATGTGACATAATTCGGTTGACTTTTTGCTTTTCCTTTGATATAATATGCTTGTAAAACAATAGCTTTGAGAGGAAATCAGTAATGAAAGAAATGAAAATCAAGCTCAGCAATGTACAGGACATCAGAGAGTTCGTTAACCTTGTTATCCTTGCAGATTATGATGTTGATCTGGTTCAGGGCAGATATGTAATTGACGCCAAGTCTATTATGGGTATCTTCTCCCTTGACCTTCTCTCTCCCATCACCCTCGTTGCTCATACCGAGAATGCGGCAGCTCTCTTTGAGAAGCTGGCAAGGTTCTCCGCTTAATTTTTCCGACAAAAATACCGAGCGCCAACAACGCTCGGTATTTTTTTATTTGTACTTATCGTTTTCTCTTTCCTTATACTTTTTTATGTTGTCGCCCACCTGCAGACACTCAACAGAGGCGGTGAACAGGCAGAGAACTGCCAGCACCATAATGGCGATACAAAGTATGCTGACGATAATATTGACCGTCGGATCGCCGAGGGTTACGCTGAATCTGAAGATACACACCGCCATCATGACGAGAATGGAGATTATTATTCTGATAATTCCTGATTTGTAGGATCTGGAGGTAAGATTCAGCTCAAATATATTGAAATAACTGAGAAACTTTTTCATAATAGCCACCTTTGTTAAATAATATCATTTGCAGGGAAAAGCCCGACGGGTTAGCAAATCTTATCGGTAAACCTATGTCTGATCAATCGGCTGAGTATACCGAAAAAACGAGATTCTGCCTTGCCGGCCTAATTAAGTGTATCATAAAAGGAGTTTTTTTTCAAGTCGTTGCAGCTTTTTTTACAAAATGTTTTGTTTTTTCTTGACAAGGGGAAAAATAAATGCTATAATGAAATAAACGGTTGAACAATCGTTCAACTATAATGAGGAGAAATCTATGAAGCATTATGAATTAACGCCGCCCTCCTGTGAGTGCGATGAGGTTCACAGCGACGTCGTGGAGCAGAGAAGAGCGCAGATGCCCTCCGAGAGCACTCTCTACGATCTGTCCGACTTCTTTAAGGTGCTTGGCGACTCTACCCGCATCAGCATACTTTTTGCCATTGACGGAGAGCCGATGTGCGTCTGCGATATAGCCGATCTTCTCGGTATGACAAAGTCTGCCGTATCCCATCAGCTGAAGATCCTGCGCCAGAGCGACCTGGTCACCTACCGCAAATCAGGTAAGAACGTTTTTTATACTCTTGCCGACGATCACGTTCGTGATATTATTGAAAAAGCCCTTGAGCATATCCAGGAATAAGGAGGAATTAATATGAAAATCAAGTACACGATCACAGGACTTGACTGTCCTAACTGCGCTGCAAAGCTGGCGGCACAGATGTCAAATATTGAGGGAGTGGAGTCGGCAAAGATCAACTTTCTGACCGAGAAGCTTACCGTTGAGACATCTCTTGACGAGAGCGCTGTATACCCCCTGCTTACCAAGACCGCAAAGGCCTTTCAGAGAGATATTGAAATAGAGAAATGAAACGCCTCATATCCCTTTTGAAATCAAATATAACAAGAATATGCACCGCACTATTTTTGTTTATTCTGGCACTTATTCTTGAGCAGACTGCAAATCCCTATGTTTCGCTTGTCCTCTACATAGCCGCTCTGATAATATCCGGCTTCGGCGTTTTTTATGATGCAGTTCGGGGCATTATCCGTCGGGATCTTCTGGATGAGAAGTTCCTTATGTCCATCGCCTCCATCGGTGCTATGATAGTCGGTGAATGGCGTGAGGGCGTTGCGGTTATGCTCTTCTATTTGGTCGGCGAGACCTTTGAGCATTATGCGGTGCGCAAGTCCCGATCCTCTATCCGCGCTCTTATGGACATATGTCCCGATGAGGCATGCCTGCTTACTGAGGACGGGGAGGAGCTGGTTGACGCTGAGGATGTGGAGATAGGCAGCACCATTATTATCCGCCCCGGCGAGCGCGTTCCCATTGACTCTGTTGTAATCTCAGGATCTGCCGATATAGACACCTCAAGCATGACGGGCGAGCCTCTGCCTGTCTCTGCATCCTGCGGCTCGGAGCTTTCCAGCGGCTTTATCGTTACTAACGGACTTCTCCACGCCAGGACAACCAGGACATCAGACCAGTCCGCCGCCGCAAGAATACTCTCGCTTGTGGAAAATGCCAACGAGACGAAATCAAGCGAGGAGAAGTTTATTACAAGGTTTTCTCACTACTACACACCCGCAGTTGTTATAGTTGCCCTTCTCGTCGCCCTTATCCCACCCCTGTTCTCCTGGCTCAGTTGGGATAGGTCCATATATACAGCTCTGACATTTCTTGTCATTTCCTGTCCCTGCGCCCTGGTAATTTCTGTGCCTATGGCATTCTTCGGGGGCATTGGCGGTGCAGCCTCCCGCGGTATTCTCTTTAAGGGCGGCAATATATTTTCCAAGGTCGCAAGGGTTGAAACGGTTGCCTTTGACAAGACGGGAACTATTACAAACGGCAGCTTTGCGGTTAAGGAGGTTGTCGCCTTTGGTCTTGAGAAGAAACGCGTCCTCTCGCTTGCCGCGTCAAGCGAATATGCATCAAACCATCCCATCGCCCGCTGTATAAAGGCGGCGTCTGATACTATTGTAAAGCCCGAGTCTGTAAAGGAGCAGCCCGGCTATGGAGTAATAGCTGAGTTTGCCGAGGGATACAGCTGTGCTGTGGGCAATGTAAAGCTTATGGAGAGCCTCTCGGTTGACCTTTCTCATCTTATGGATAACTATGAGGGCGCGCTCTATGTGGCTCTTGACAACAGGCTGGTCGGCATTATTCTCATCTCTGATACCGTAAAGGCGGAGGCGGCAGACTCTATCCGCTCACTGCATAAGCTGGGTGTCAAGTCCACCGTGATCCTGTCGGGAGATAGGGAAGAGAATGTCAAGCCCACCGCCGCACTTGTAGGGGTTGACAGCTATCACTCGTCGCTCACTCCCGAGGAAAAATACACACGACTTGAGGAGCTGATCTCTGAATCTCAAAGCACAATGTATGTAGGTGACGGAATCAACGACTCACCCTCGCTTGCCCGTGCCGATGTGGGTGTGGCTATGGGTAGCATGGGACAGGACAGTGCCATTGAGGCGGCGGATGTGGTCATTATGACCGACAATCTTTCAAAATTGCCCGAGGCAATTAAAATTGCAAGAAAAACTATACATATTTCCTGGCAGAACATAATTTTTGCCTTGGGAGTCAAGGGACTTATCCTTTTGCTCGGACTATTCGGTCTTGCAAATATGTGGCTTGCGGTCTTTTCCGACGTGGGCGTTGCCGTCCTTGCGATAATCAATTCAATGCGCGCTTTGCGCCCCCCGAAATAAAAGAAAAAAGCGACCGCTCGGTCGCTTTTTTTAATACTTGTTTTTCATAGCCTTTTCAATGGTTCTCTCGGCGTCGCGCTTTGCTGCCGAGTCACGCTTGTCATATAGCTTTTTACCCTTACACAGTCCCAGCGCCATCTTGACCCTTGAGCCCTTGAAATAGAGCGAGAGGGGAACTAAGGTATACCCTTCGCGGCTGACAAGACCTGTCAGCTTCATGATCTCTCTCTTGTGCATAAGCAGCTTCTTCGGGCGGAGGGGATCCTTGTTAAAAATATTGCCCTGCTCGTAGGGGCTGATGTGCATACCTATGGCAAATAGCTCGCCGCCGTCAATATCGCAGTAGGAGTCCTTCAGATTCACATTACCCGCGCGCAGCGACTTTACCTCGGTGCCGAACAGCTCAATGCCCGCCTCGTAGGTTTCTATTACAAAATAATCGTGTCTTGCCTTTCTGTTGTCGGCAATAATCTTTCCTTCAATCTTCATAATCCACTCGCTAAATTGATTTCATCTATATACTATCACATTTTTTTGACGAAATCAACTGTTTTTTGAAAAGAGCCTGGAAAGATCCTCAAGTATTTTGAACTTTACATTGTATTTTCCCGATTTGATAAGGGCGATCTCCTCCCTTGTGTAGTCAATTATGCCGTCGTCGGCGGGCGCATCCTCGCAGGCCATATCCATACACAAGGGTGGATACATTACGCACCACCAGTTTTTGCCCTCGCCCTCACCGATAATTATTCTCAGCGAGCAGTATCTCCCGGCGGGTAGGGTAAAGTCCTCGTATTCTCTGGTATCATACCATTCTTCGCTTACGGTCGCCCTCACGGGATAGCTGTATCCCCACTCGCTGATTTTCTCTGTGGCAGAGGCGCATATCTCGCCGATCAGTCCCGTCACGTTGGTTTTTGCCCCCTCAATGCTGCCTGCATTTTTCAGTCTGTTTCCGTATTCTGTGAGAATAAAGTCGCGCACCCTGTATTTCAGCTCCTGATCCTCCTCTGAGTCGGAGTTGGCTAATATATGTAGCCTGAGGGTGTCCTCGTAGATTTTTCCCTCCGCCTCGGTGGGCAGGGCGGCGATCAGCATAGTGATGATCAGCACAGTAACGGTAGCTTTAAGTAGATCCTTCATTTTTTCTCTCCCTTCTGCCTGACATTCTTGACAGCGGGGAGGACTTTTATTCAAAAAAAAGAGGCTGTTTTTTACAGCCCCTTATGCTCTCAGCTCATCCTCAACCACATACCCGAGATTTATGGGTGTGGCAAGATTTCTTACCATCTTCTCAAAGAACTCTATGGCTTTCTCCCGATTGGTAAACAGATCCCGCGCCTCTCTTTCGCTGAACCGACCATCACAGTCCTTCATAGATATTCTGACAGAGAAGAGCGGCAGACGCCAATCGTGAGTCAGCCCACCCTCCCGCAGTATCAGCTCGTATGTATAGTCGCAGCCATCCTCGCTTCTCCTCTCGGTCCTTATCACTCTGTCGCACAGCTTCTGATTCATTGATTTTCCTCCGTTTTTTATTACAGTAATATTCTAACATAATTATATTTTCTTTGTCGTTGAAAAATCTGTAATAAAAAAATGACGACAAATGTCGTAATCAAAACCCATTGTAAAGATTGCTAAATCAATAAAAACAGGGGGTAGACAGCTACCCCCTGTATAATATGTGCCGTATATTCTGACGGTTTTTCTTTCATATTGTCGGTTTTTTGTGCGAAATTAGACGAAATAAATCTGACTTTATGCCATTTTGACATTTCAAAAGCAAGAAATGCAATATATTGCAGAGCCGGTTTGCCTTAAATAATATCACAAAGCTCAATCTGAGCCTCGGAGTTTATCTGCCCATCGCTTCTTACCGTACGGAAGTAATAGCAGCCCCCGTCCTCGCCCATCTGTACTCTCAGCTTTTCGCCGATCTGCGCCTCCTTGGAATAATTGATGGTGATTGAGCGTATCATCTTGCCTCCGAGGGGGAGAAAGTTTGAGTACATATCGGGATATTTTGTGTTGTTCATATGCATATTCTGATCCACGTCACCGTAGTGAACACCGTATCCGCCTACGTCGGTCAGGGCAGAGGGCAGCTTCATCGCTCTGAGCACAAGATCGTTGGGAGGCAGGGTGGCAAGACCAAGCTCAAAATCCTTTACTCTCACCAGCGCGCGGGTCTCTGTGTCAATCAGAGCCCAGACCGAGATGGCTCTGGCAACGATCTCACCGTCACACTCCAGGGTATAGCAGCGTAAAAAGCTGTAGCCGCGGCTTTCACAGGGATAGGTTATTGCCGTCAGGGGAGTATAGGCGGGCAGGGGACGGAGAACCTCCAGCTTTATGCGCGAGAGAATAAACGCCTTCTTGTTGCTCTTCAGACTCTCGTAGGACATTCCTCCGTCATTCAGCTGACTCTGCGCCGCCGATTGTATATATTTCATTATAGATGAGGTCTTTGCAATGCCGTTGTAATCAACATCGTGTATGTCAACCTCACACTTAAGTCTGTATTCCATAGTATCATCCTTTCTGTGCCTATATTTTATATCATAAAAAATAAAAAGTCAAACTCTTTGTAAAAATAAATTGTAAATCTTTTTTATTTTTGTAGACAAAGTGTAATTTATCTGTTAAAATAAGACATAATAACTTAAAAAGAGGTAATAAAATGAAGGCTATAACTAAAGAAAGCTTTAAGAGTGAGGTAGAGGAGTTTGACGGTCTTTCGGTGATAGATCTCTATGCCGACTGGTGCGGTCCCTGCCGTATGCTCGCCCCCATACTTGCCGAGCTTGAGGGAGAGTATCCCGATGTCAATTTCTGTAAGATCAATGTGGACGATCAGCCCGAGCTGGCAAAGGAGTTCAATGTGAGCAGTATTCCTATGGTCGCCTTTGTTAAGGGAGATACCTTTGCCGATCTTTCTGTCGGCTTCGTACCCAAGAAGGTGCTTAAGGAAAAGATTGAGGCTAATAAATAATTTTTCACCGCGATTTATGTTTAATTCAATAGCATTCTGCCGCCTTTACAACAGGGCGGCATTTTTCTGTCATATACCGACGAAATCTTAACGGCAAAAAGCCTTGAAGACTTTATCCCTCGGTGGTATAATAACCACGACTTAATGGAAAATTATGGTAATTTTCGGAGGGAATATGAAAAAAACATTAACAACAATCATTATCTTTGCCCTTGTGTGTGCCGCGCTTATTTTGTCTGTGTCGGCAGAGGAGAGGGCACAGGAGTCGGCAGGCATCCGTTCTCTGAGCATCGCCAGCTACCCGGAGAAGACGGTATACGGAGCCTTTGAGCAGCTGGATACCACTGGCCTTTCGCTTATAGCCTCCTACGAAGATGGCAGCGAGCGGATAGTTTCGGGCAGAGATATCCGCGTGACATACAGGTGTGACGGCTGCTTTCGTGTAGGAGACGATTCGGTAGAGCTGTCTTATGGGGGCAAGAGCGTAAGTCTGCCCATTACGGTAAACAGAATAGCCTATGATCTTTCAGCCTTGAATCTGGGCAGCTTTTCAACCGTATATAACGGCAAGCCCCAGTCCTATACCAAGGTGGTGCCCCATATAGTTGGTCTTGACGGCATACCTCTTAAGGTAAACGCGGTGGGTGGCGGCATCAATGCGGGCAGCTATGATATAAGCATTGATTTTTCCACCGAGAGCTTGGACTATCTTACTCCGGAGAGCAGGGTGATCACTATGACGGTAGAGCCCGCCCGCGCAGAGATAGTCTGGAGCGGCCTGTCCTTTACCTATGACGGCAGGAGCAAGGCCCCCGTAGCCTATTATACCGATGTAAACGGCGCGCGTGTATATCCCACCGTTACGGGAGCCGCAACCAATGCGGGCGTGGGATACCTTGCAAGAGCATCGGTATTTGACCCCAACTATGAGTTTACAAATACCACCGCCGCATACGAGATCAAGAAGGCGGATTATGATTTTTCCTCTGTGGTTTGGAGCAGAGACAGCTTTACCTATGACGGCAGAAAGAAGAGCATATCTCTCTCGGGACTTCCCGCAGGAGTCAGCGTCAGGGGCTATACGGGCGATCTTGAGACCGACGCAGGTGTATATACAGCCGTTGCGCTACTCTCCTGGGACGAGCAGAACTATAACGAGCCACCGATGATCTCGCACAGCTGGGAGATAAAAAAGGCAGATTACGATATGTCGGGTGTCAGCTTTGAGTCGGGCAGCTTTGTCTTTGACGGAGAGATGCATTATCCTACACTTTCGGGTGCTATGCCTGTGGGTTATGACGGAATCGGGCTGGAATACATCTTTTCTGCAGGGGCCTGTCATGTGTCTGACGGGGTGGTATCGGTAATTATCAGCTTTTCAACCGAGAGCAAAAACTATAACGTTCCACCCGCAAGACATTCCAGCGTCAGTATAACCCCCTTGGGTATAGAGGTCAGCTGGGGTAGACTTCAGCTTGACTATAACGGAGAGGCGCAGCTGCCCGAGGCTTATGCCGACCAATGTGTCATAACCGTACGGGGAGCAAATACAACGGTAGGAAAATACACCGCCTTTGCCACCACCGAAAACTCGGACTATTATATACTCAACGATGAGGTGGAGTACTCCATACTCCGCGCTGAAAACCTCTGGACAGAGGAGCCCGCTCCATCGGTCTGCTATGAGGGAAAGGAGATACTCCTCAGCGGTAAAAGTCGGTTTGGCGAGGTGAAATATGTATTCTATTCCGACCCCGAGGGCAAAAACGAGATAATATCTCCCAAGTCCTGCGGCAGATACTACGCCAGACTCAGCGTTGAGGGCACGGAGAATTACGGCTCTCTTGAATCGGAGATCATCTCCTTTGAAATAATAGAGATACTCCCCGTGTCATTTATTGCAGAGATACTGAAGGAGGATCTGCGAGCCTTTGACCGACTGACCGTTTCGGATATTATTTGCTCTGTTCTGAACAATGACGGCAGTACGGAGGAGGTTGATCCCTCGCTGGTAAGTATATCCTATGAGAGCGCAGACTCGCTTCGCAAAAAGGACAGGACCGTGACCCTGCGCTACGGCGATTTCATACTCTCTCTGCCCATAGAGGTAGGATATGCAGATTATGATATGTCCGGGACAAGCTGGCAGGGGACAGAGCAGGTATATGACGGCAGCCCGAAGCATCCCACGCCCATAGGTCTTCCCAAGGGTGTGACGGTTGAGAGCTATCTCGGAGCGGAAATGATATCTGCAGGAGAATATACAGTAAACGTTAAGCTCAGCTATGACAAGGAAAACTATAACGAGCCCACTCTGCCGCCCTGTGTATTCCGTATACTTAAGCAGCAGATCTCTCTGCCGAGGATAACCGTTATTTATAACGGCGGCAAGCAGATACCCCTATCCGACTCTCCGTTATATACTCTTGTTTTTTCGGAGAGCTATGTTAATGCGGGTGAGTATTATATCGGTGCCATACTCACCGACCCGGATAACTATACCTTCCCTGACGGTGAGGACAGGACAAGCAAAGCCATATTTGAAATAGCACCCGCCACTCTTACGGTTACCGTGTCGGACAGGGAGCTTAAGCTCTTTGAGGAGCTGACAGAGGCAGATTATACGGTAGTCGGCGAGATATTCGGAGATGATAAGGTAGGTATTGTACCATATGCTGAGGGAGAGCGCATTTATCTCAGGGTGGACAACCCTAACTATCGCCTTGACATTACACCGGGCAGAATAATCCGTCTGCCTTATCCGACCTTTGAGGGATTTCTGATAATTATATCCGCTCTGCTGTTTTTACTGCTGCTGGTGCTTGTTGCACTTAAGCTCTATCGGAACAGAAGCAGACTGGCGACCGCCTCCGCAATGCTGAAATGCAGATGGCATAACCGCGGCTATAAGGCAGATCCACCCACACCTGAGAGAAAAAGACACGAGAGGGAGTCGGTTGGCTTCAGCTTTGATCTCAGTCGCAGGGAGGAGGCTGAGCAGACCGAGGAAGAGAAGATAGCAAGCACCGAGAGCGAAAGTGATACCGAGAGGGAGCTGCCCGAAAACGTTGTGGAGTTCAGCATTGACGCGGACAAGGCGGATTCGCTGATAACCGATTCATTGGCGCGCAGCCTTATTAAAAGAGACGGGGAGATCATCTACTCCGCAGGTAATAAAAAGGCGGTAATGAGCATTGATGAGATCGGCGCAGCCTTCCTGTCGGGGCAAAGAGTAGATATAAACAGACTGAAGGAGAAAAAGCTGGTGCCCGAGGATGCCGCATATCTGAAGGTGCTTGGAGGAGGTGTGCTTGACAAGCCTCTGTCTGTATATGCAAACGAGTTCAGCCTCTGCGCCGTAAAGATGATTGCCCTCGCGGGTGGACAGGCCATCAAGACCGTTACCTCAAGGGAAAAGACCTCTGACTAAAAAGAATAAAAGGACTTGCAAAAGAAAAACAACTGTGGTAAAATATCTTTACAGGTTGTTTTTCGTAAAATACACAGATCGGAGACCGCTTGGTCTCCGATTTTTTTGAGGATATATGATAGAGATTGTTGAAAAAAATAAAGATTATGTAATCATATATAAGCCCGCGGGCATTCCATCCCAGTCTGATCCCGGGGGAGATGCCGATGCTATGACCCTCTGCGCTGATATGCTGAGGGAGGGAGGCGAGCGCGATAGCCTTTTCCTTATACACCGACTTGACAGAGTGGTGGGAGGACTTATGGTTTTTGCAAGGAATAAGACAAGCGCGGCGGCTCTTTCTGCCATTGTGGCTGACCGACAGCTGACCAAGGAATATTATGCCGTGGTTGAGGGGCACGCAGAGAGCGGTACTATGCGCGATTTTCTCTATAAGGATGCCACTCTCGGCAAGTCATTTGTCACCGACAGAAAACGCTCGGGCGTTAAAGAGGCAGAGCTTGAGTATACCACTCTCAGCAGAGTGAACCGGGGCGACAGAGAGATTTCTCTTGTGAAGATAAGGCTGAAAACAGGCAGATTTCATCAGATACGAGCCCAGTTTTCCTCGCGTAAAATGCCGCTGATCGGGGACAAAAAATACGGCAGTCGCGATTTTGCTGCCAAAACTCCGTCGCTCTTTGCTACCCGACTCAGCTTTGATCTTGGGGGTAAAAGGGTTGATGCGGCAAAACTCCCCGACCTTGAGGTATATCCCTGGTCACTATTTTCTTCGGAGGTGTACAGATGACCGAAAAGCTATATTATATTAATGCCTATACATCCTCTTTTTCTGCTCGGGTAATCTCTGTCAGCGAGTGTGAGGGAGGCTTTGACGTAGTTCTTGATCGGACAGCCTTTTTCCCCGAGGAGGGAGGACAGTCCTCCGACACGGGCCGTATAGGTAATGCGACTGTAAGCTATGTCTTTGAGAAGAACGGGATCGTTCATCACATAACCGATATTGCTCCAATCGGGGAGCAGCAGTGCAGTATAGATTTTGATAGAAGATTTGAGAAAATGCAATGCCACACCGCCGAGCATATTCTATGCGGTATAATCCACAGGCTTTTCGGACTTGACAACGTGGGATTTCATCTCGGTGAGGACGAGGTCACCTTTGACGTAAACGGCGTGCTTGACCGAGAGCAGCTTAACAGGGTGGAGGAGCTTGCTAACGAGGCGGTTTTCTCCGACCTTAAGGTAAGGACTTATTTCCCGAGCTCTGATGAGCTTTTGGCTATTGAATACCGCTCCAAGCTTGACATTCCCGAGGGCGTTCGTCTCGTGGATATAGAGGGCACCGACATCTGCGCCTGCTGTGCTCCCCATGTGTCATCAACCGGGCATATCGGTATGATCAAGATACTTGATTCTATGAAGCACCGCGGGGGCACTCGCATATGGATGGTTGCAGGCAGACGTGCTCTTCTGGATTACCGAGCAAGGTATGACAGTGTTAAGCGCATATCCGCCATGCTCTGCGCTCCTCAAACAGAGGTGGCAGATACCCTTGAGAGCTATATGGCTGATACTGATGCTGTGAGAGCTGCGCTGAAGGAGGCGAGGCTCAGATTGGCAGAGGGAGCAGGGGATTCGGTTGCCCATACTGATGGCTCTGCGGTATTCCTTTATCCCGATTTTACAATTCCCGAGCTGATCGTCTTTTCAAATATTGCAAATCATAAGGTGGGCGGCATTACGGTTGCTCTTTCCGGAGCAGACGGGGATTATAAATATGTCATTTCCTCTCATTCGGTAAACCTAAGCGCTATATCTAAGGATATCAATACCGCTCTCTGCGGTAGAGGCGGTGGCCGTCCCGGTATGATACAGGGCAGCTTTTCCACCGATCTTGACAGTATAAAGAGGTATTTTCTGAAATAAAAAAAAGGGTGTTGCACACGCAACACCCAAAAAAATCAGTTAAAATTAATGAGCAGGCTTGCCTTGGTGGGCTTGAGCTGTCTGTACTTTACTCCCGCCGCGTCAAGCATCCTTCTTGATGCGCCCATAGAGGAGGTCTCGTGGTACTTATCAGAGAGGTAGATAACCTCCTTGATGCCCGACTGAATTATAGCCTTCGCACACTCGTGACAGGGGAAGAGACAGACATAAACCGTAGCACCCGCCAGACTCTTTCCGCTGGCGTTGAGTATAGCGTTCAGCTCTGCGTGAACAACATACTGATACTTTGTATCACCGACAGCCTCATCTCTGTTCCAGGGAAACTCGTCGTCTGAGCAGCCCTTGGGGAAGCCGTTGTATCCGGTGGAGAGTATGCGGTTGTCCTTGTCAATTATGCAGGCACCCACCTGGGTGCCGGGATCCTTTGATCTCTGAGAGGCGAGAATAGCGACTCCCATAAAGTATTCGTCCCAGGATATATAGTCTTTTCTCTTATCCATAATAAGCTCCTAAAAGGTTTTTATATATTCTATCATAAATTACAGATTATGTCAATAAGCAAATGAAAATGGAGGTAAAATGAGTATTTCACAGTATACAGAGTGCCGTCTGTGCGCGAGAAATTGCGGCGTGGACAGAACAAAGACACAGGGATATTGCCGAATGGGCTCGGATGTTTACCTCTCCCGCGCCGCCCTTCATTTCTGGGAGGAACCGCCCATTTCAGGCGAGAGAGGCTCGGGTACGATATTTTTCTCGGGATGCTCGCTCTCCTGTGTTTTTTGCCAAAATCAGGATATATCACGAGGCAGAAGCGGAAAGGCTGTTGCAACAGAGCGTTTGTCAGAGATAATGCTGGAGCTTGGGCGCCAGGGGGCGCACAACATAAATCTTGTCACTCCTACCCACTTTATTCCTTCGGTTGCCGAGGCCATAGTCCTGGCCAAAAAGTCCGGCTTGACACTGCCCATAGTATATAACACGGGCAGCTATGATAACGAGTCTGCTCTGAGGCTTCTTGACGGACTTGTGGACATTTATCTTCCCGACCTTAAGTATTATACCGCAAAGAGCGGGGCAGAGCTTTCATCTGCGGCAGATTACCCCGAGGTTGCAAGGAGGGCTATCGCAGAGATGGTAAGACAGGTTGGCCCTCCCGTTCTTGATGACTGCGGAATAATGCAGAGAGGAGTGATCGTACGACTTTTGCTATTGCCCGGTCATGTTGCCGAGGCAAAGCTTTCGCTGAAATATCTCTATGATACCTACGGAGATTCTATATATGTAAGCCTTATGAATCAGTATACTCCCATAGGTGGAATGAACCCACCCCTTGACCGACCGGTCACCCGAGAGGAGTATGCGCAGCTGGTTGATTACGCCGAGAGGATCGGCCTGAAAAATGGCTTTACACAGGATTTCGGAACGGCAGAGGAGAGCTTTATCCCTCCCTTTGACCTTACGGGTGTATAAAAAATGACGCGGCAATGCCGCGCCATTTTTTTTTATGCTTTCTTTTTCTTAGCCTTATCTCTGAGGCGGTAATCTCTTGAGCGCTTTTTCTTGATATAAATATCATAGATAGCTATCACAAGAACACCGACAACGATCGCAATACTGGTAATATGCACCCACAGCTCGGTTGCATTCTCAGTTTTAAGCTCCTCCCAGAGAGCATTTACGGTGAGCTGAATGTCAACGGTATCATCCTTATAGAAATCCTTGTATGCGGGATTGAAGGAGTAGTTAACATTTGCCTCGTTTTTATCCTTGCTGTAGAGAACATCCCACGCACTTATATAATCGGTGTCATAGTTTTCCGCCAGCATTTCGCGGTAGTAGTCGCTCTCGGTAACTGCCTTGTTGGGGGATGCATAGCCGATATAAAGTGCGTTTGCCGTAGCCGCCTCAAGAGAGATCATATAGTCAATATATGTGTGCGCAAGCTCCACATTCTTTGAGGTGGTAGGTATACACATAGCGTCTACGAAGTAGTTTGTTCCCTCGGTGGGGTAGTAGAAATTAAGATCCTCGTTCTCTGCCGCCATAGTGAGGAAGTCACCCGCGAAGTAGGGGGCAATATATGCCGACGCGCCCTTCATTTTGTTGAAGATCTCGTCGTTTACATATCCCTGCAGCAGAGGCTTCTGCTCCTTGAGCATATCAAGCGCCGTACCCCATACGGCAGGATCGGAGGAGTTAATATCCAGATTTTTCCAGTACATAGCAGTACCGAAGGCGTCGCGGGGGTTATTAAACTGAAGGATCTTGCCCTTGTATTTTTCATTCCAGAGCAGGCCCCAGCTCTCGTTTGCCACATCCTCCTCGTCAACGAACTCGGCGTTGTAGATAACGCCAAGCATACCGTAGGTATAGGGGACAGAATACTTGTTATCCTCATCATAATACAGCCCCTTGAAGTCCTCGTTGATATTGCCGTAGTTTGAGAGCAGGGAATAGTCCAGCTCAACAAGCAGATCGTTCGCGATCATTTTCTGGATCATATAGTCGGAGGGAATAATCACATCGTACGCCACAGCACTGTTCGTTATCTTTGCGTACATATCCTCGTTTGTCGCATAGGTAGAATAGTTTACGCTGATATAACAGCCGTATTTATCGGCAAGATTTTCGTTGAAGTATTCCTCAAAGCCGGAGTTTACATCAAAGAGACCGTATTCCTCGTCATCCTCGTCGGAGATATACTCGCCCCAGTTGTACACGTTGATCGTCTTGGTAGGATAGTTCTTCTTGATCTCACCCTCCGACTCCTCACAGGAGATAAGCGACAGGGCGAGCAGGGCGACAAAAAGGAGCAGGGCAATTGATCTGATCTTTTTCATTATGCCTTACCTCCCTTTTTCTGTCTTTGATTACCGCTCTTTCTGAAGCTCTTTACATTGGATATGATGAGAAGTGTAAATACCGTGATGATGATAATAGTAGAGAGTGCGTACATATCAGGCTTTACAGTCTTCTTGGTCATAGAATATATGAGCAGGGGAAGAGTCTGGAAATTAGAGGGACTGACGAAATAGGAAATAACAAAGTCGTCAAGAGAAAGAGTAAATGCCATAACAAGACCCGAGAGAACGCCGGGCAGAATGTTAGGCAGCTTAACCTTAAAGAATGCCTGTACGGGAGTACAGCCCAGGTCAAGAGCCGCCTCTGTCAGCGAATCACCAAGCTCGTTGATTCTGGGCAGAACCGAGAGAATGACATAGGGCAGACAGAAGGTGGTGTGGGCGATAAGCATAGCAGCAAAGCCGATAGAATCATAGTCGTCAATGCTGAGCAGACCCACCAGCGCCGCGAAGAACAGCATAAAGGAGACACCGGTAACAATATCGGGGTTCATCATAGGGATATTAGTCACCGAGTTAACAGCGTTCTTCAGCCACTTTGATCTCATACGGTAGATGCCCTCGGCAGCCGCAGTACCGATAACGGTAGAGAGCAGGGAGGAGGACACCGCGAGAATAAGGGTGTTTCTGAGCGCGATAAATGCATTTTCGTCATTAAACAGCTTTATATACCAATCAAGGCTGAAGCCTGTGAAGGTAGCCGTGCTCTCGCTGCTGTTAAAGGAGAAGAGCATAAGCGTAAGTATAGGAATATACAGAATGGCGAAAACAATGCAAAGGTATATTCTGGAGGCGTATTTTTTCATATGATTATACCTCCCTCATCCTCCTCGGAGAATCTGTTCATTACTCCGATGGAAATAAGTATCAGTATCATCATAACCAGCGAGATAGCTCCGCCCACATTATATGCTCCGGTGACAAACTGTCTTTCAATAGTATCACCGATAAGCTCAAACGTACCTCCGCCAAGCTTCTGAGAAATATAGAAGGTGCTGATAGAGGGCACGAGAACCATCGTTACGCCGGAGATAACGCCCGACATAGACAGGGGGAAGATAACCTTGGTGATAACCTGAGCGGTGCTGCAGCCAAGGTCGCTGGCGGCCTCCCACATATGCTTGTCTATCTTTGAGATACAGGTGTAGATAGGCAGCACCATATAGGGCAGGAAGTCGTAAACCATACCGAAAATAACCGCACCCTTGGTGCCGACGATATGCATAGATGTACCGAGAATGGTATTAAGCAGACCGCCGTCGTCAAGGATAGCCATTATAGAGTAGGTTCTGATAAGCAGGTTTGTCCACATGGGGAGCATAAGGAGCATAACAAAGATCTTCTGATGCTCAGGCTTAGCCCTGGCCATAATATATGCAAGAGGATAGCCTACCAAAAGACAAATGAAGGTTGCAATTACAGATAGCTCAAGCGAGAGTATGAATATGGGAACGTAATCCTCAAGCGAGAGGATGTTATCAAGTGTAAACGCTCCCGTATCATCCGTAAAGGCATAGTAAACTACTATGATAAGCGGCAGAACAATAAAGAGTATAGCCCAGAAAATATGGGGCGCTGCCGCTATTGAATGCATAACGGAACGCTTCTTCTTCATCATCAGAACTCCTCTGCGGTATCCGCATCCGAAAGCTGGTCAAGCTCGTCCGAGAAGGAAGAATAGTCACCGAACTTGCCCGAATACTTAGACTTCTTCATAATATGAATGGCCTCGGGCTCAATGAATAGACCGATAGTAGCCTCGGGAGCAACATAGTCGGTAGACTGGATCATCCACTTGAAGCCCTTGATATCTACGATGATCTCATAGTGTACACCCTTGAAGGTAACGCTGGTAACCTTACCGATGAGCATACCCTTTTCGGGCTCAACCACATCTACGTCCTCGGGACGGACTACGACGTCAACAGCCTCGTTCTTATCGTATCCGCCGTCAACACAGTCAAAGGTATGAGAGGAGAAGCGCACGCGTCTGTCCTCAAGCATAACGCCGTCAATGATATTACTCTCGCCGATAAAGTCAGCAACAAAGGCGTTCTTGGGCTCGTTATAAATATCGGTGGGGGTGCCTATCTGCTGGATCTCACCGTCAGCCATAACAACTATGGTGTCTGACATAGAGAGAGCCTCCTCCTGATCGTGTGTAACATAGATAAAGGTAATTCCGATAGCCTGCTGGATGGTCTTGAGCTCGTTCTGCATATCCTTGCGCAGCATAAGGTCAAGTGCACCGAGAGGCTCGGCAAGAGTCAGCACCTTGGGGTGAGAAATCAGCGCTCTTGCAATAGCAACACGCTGCTGCTGACCGCCCGAAAGAGTGCTGACACTCTTGTTCTCAAAGCCGGAGAGCGCAACCATTTTCAGCATTTCTGTAACACGTTTTTTTATATCATCCTCAGGCTTTTTCTTGAGTCTGAGGGGGAATGCGATATTTTCGTATACATTAAGGTGAGGGAACAGGGCATATTTCTGGAATACGGTATTGATATGCCTCTTATAGGCAGGAACCTCGCTGATTTCAACTCCGTCAAAGTAGAGAGATCCCTCGTCTGCGGTTTCAAAGCCGCCTATTATTCTTAGGGTGGTGGTCTTACCACATCCAGACGGACCAAGCAGGGTGATAAACTCACCGTCGCGTATGTAAAGGTTCATACCGTCTATAACCTTTTCGCCGTCGTAAGATTTTGAAATTCCTTTCAACTCAATGAGCTTTGCCATTTTCTTAAAATCTCAGATCCTTTCCCGAGACACACAGATGGTGTCTTTATTTGTCAGGTTAACTCGTAATGAGTCAATAGCTTGACAGCGTTAATTATATCAAAAACATTTCTTCTTTTCAATACTTTTTTAATAATTTATTATCTTTTTTTTGATTTTGCGCCCAAAATCAAGCGTTTGTCTGATAAATCGTGGGAAAATCTCCTGTTTATATCATCATTTATACAGCCTATCATAGAGAAGAAAAAGACTGCAAAAATCCAGTATCCGCCGCCTATGCGGTCAATAAGATACAGCGAAATCAAGCAGAACAGGAAGGTCGCCCCTCCCGAGAGACATTCCGATAAGTGAAGCACTCGCTCGGACAGCTCGTATTTTTGCAGAACGGCACGCAAAATCCCGTATCCGTCGTATCCCTTTATTGGCAGAAGATTTGACAGAGCAGTGGCAAAATTGGTGAGCGATATATATGCCGCCACATCACCGCAAGTCGGGATAAAGAGAGCCGACAGGGTAGCAAGAATCAGGTTGGCGAGAGGCCCGCTCAGGTAGGTTAGTATTTCACCGCGATAGGTGGTTACACCTCCCGACTTTATTCTGAAGCCCGACAGAACACCACGCAGATTTATTTTGCCCCTCTGCCATAAAATGCAGAAAATATGACCGCCCTCGTGGACTATCGCCGCCACTATTGTTATGATGGCGAGCATCGGCTCCTCAAAGCTAAAAATCAAAAATCCCCAGAAAAACACAGGCAGAACCTGTGAAAGCTTGCGTAAGACACCCAAAGTATACTTTCGTATTTTTACGGTTTTCATATTTCCTCCGAAACAGACTTTCTATACAATTGTAGCAGATCGGAGATAAAAAAATAACTCCCGCAGTCACAGAAGTAAATCTATCCTACGGGAGGTTATTTATTTGATTATAGTGGGAAGAATAACCGAGGAGGGGGATGTAACGTCAACCGTTCTGCCGTCTCTGGTCTCAACCGTCAGAGCAAGGCTGCTTTTGTTAATGCCCAGAACCTTGACGGTCTTTTTCTTTCCGTTTTCAATAAGCTTGATTTTCTTGTCGGTCAGAATAAATCTCTCTGAGTAGTGGTTAAGATGCTTTGCAGGTGCCTTTATCTCGCGATAAATTGCAAAGAATCTGTTTATCACCGTTTTTGCCATCAGGGTAGGGATAGAGAGATTTCCGTCCTCAAACACCTGTCTTACCATATCGGTCAGTCGGGGGGTAAAGCTTTTTTTATCAAGTCTTACCGCAAAGCTGACAATGAGATATTCATAGGATGCAAAGCTGTCCAGCTTGCCCTCCACCGAGGTGTGTCCGATCCGCTTGCCACCGCAGTATACATCGCTGACCCATCCGATTCCAATCTTCTGCATCGTATGCTCCTCAAGAGCAGAGGCAAGCGCCACCGCACTCAACGCACTGATACATCCCGCCTGGGAGGGGAAGATAGATGGACGAAGTATACAGGAGATAAATAAACCGCGCTCGGGAGTTGCCTCCGAAACGCTGTGACCGACAGCAGAGTCATCGGTCTGACTCTCGGCAAATACCACGTATCTGTCCGGGTATCCCGACCTTGCATACTCTCTTGCGAGAGCGGCAACAGATGGCAGAGAGTCGTGATGCTCAAGTTTTACCGTATTGCCGTCAGACGCACGGAAGGTCATAATATTCACTTCGTTTTCCATCTCTGCCACCTCCTTTATGTGTTATTCGGTCTGATTCAATTAATATGCTTTGCCCCAGTATACAAGCTTCTTGGCAGCTCTGCCGCAGCATACGCACTTGTCGGAGAGGTTTTCCTGCTCCATAGGGATACAACGGGAGCCAACACCGGTAAGCTCCTTAACCTTGTCCTCGCACTCCTCGTCGCCGCACCACATAGCCTTGATGAAGCCATCGCCTGCGGTAAGGGCAGAGTTGATCTCGTCAATAGACTTGCAGGCGTAGGTGCGCTTCTCACGGTTTGCAAGAGCCTTCTCATACATTCCGTCGCGAACCTCAACCAGCTTCTCGGCAACGATCTCCTCCAGCTTGTCAATGGGAGCAAAGGTCTTTTCTCTGTTATGTCTTGTGACTACAACGAACTGGCCGCCCTCAATATCGCGGGGACCGATCTCAACACGGAGGGGAATACCCTTCATCTCATACTCAGCATACTTCCAGCCGGGAGACTGATCGCTGTCATCAAGCTTAACGCGGATGCCCGCGCGCACAAGTCTTTCCTTAAGCTCGGCAGCCTTCTCAAGCACGCCCTCCTTATGAATAGCTACGGGAATAATAACTACCTGGATAGGAGCGATAGCGGGGGGAAGAACAAGACCGTTATCATCACCGTGGGTCATAATGATACCGCCGATCATTCTGGTGGTACAGCCCCAAGAGGTCTGATGAGGGTACTCAAGCTTGTTGTCCTTAGAGGTAAAGGTTATGTCAAACGCACGCGCAAATCCGTCGCCAAAGTAGTGGGAGGTAGCAGCCTGCAGCGCCTTACCGTCGTGCATAAGAGCCTCAATACAGTAGGTGTCCTCAGCGCCCGCAAACTTGTCGGAGGGGGTCTTTACACCCTTGATAACGGGGATAGCAAGATCCTTTTCGTGGAAGTCTGCGTATACATTGAGCATCTGAACGGTCTCCTCACGCGCCTCCTCTGCGGATGCGTGCATAGTATGACCCTCCTGCCAGAGGAACTCACGGGATCTGAGGAAGGGACGGGTAGTCTTCTCCCATCTTACAACAGAGCACCACTGGTTATAGAGCTTGGGCAGATCTCTGTATGATTTGATAACGTTTGCAAAATGCTCGCAGAAAAGGGTCTCGGACGTGGGACGAACGCAGAGACGCTCGGTAAGCTTCTCGCTGCCTCCGTGTGTAACCCAAGCAACCTCGGGAGCAACGCCTGCCACATGATCCTTCTCCTTCTGCAGGAGAGATTCGGGGATGAACATAGGCATATATACGTTCTCGTGGCCGAGAGCCTTGAATCTGTCATCAAGATTCTTCTGGATGTTCTCCCAGATAGCATAGCCGTAGGGACGGATGATCATACATCCCTTAACGCTGGAGTAGTCAATAAGGTCAGCCTTTTTAACTATATCGGTGTACCACTTGGCAAAGTCCTCGTCCATAGCGGTAATCTCGGTAACTAACTTCTTGTTCTTGTCATTGCCTGCCATAAAACAGTCGCGTCCTTTCAAAATCAAAAAATATTCATACAGATTAAATTATATAACAAACTTGAAGCTTTGTCAAGTTGTTTTGCGCGACGACATTATTTTTTTCAAAATAAATTATTTATACATTTTTTGCAAAATCACTTGAAAAAAACTTCATAATATACTATAATAGAGAGGTATTTTGAATAAAAATGACAAAAATGTGACTATTTCACCGCAAAAACTTTCAAAAAGGTGTTCTGAGAATGAAAAAATATGCAGAGCTCTCAAAAAAAGAGCTTCAGGCAGAATATGATATTCTGCTTAAAAAATACAATGAATATAAGGCACAGGAGCTGAAGCTTGATCTCTCGCGAGGTAAGCCCAACTCCGATCAGCTTGACATCAGTCTGCCCCTGCTCTCCGAGGCGAGACCGAGAGAGAAGTGCTTTTCCATAAACGGCGTTGACTGCCGAAACTACGGAGTGCTTGACGGTATCCCCGAGATGAAGCAGCTCTTTGCGGATATGCTGGGTATTAAGACCGAGTATATTACGGTAGGCGGCAACTCCTCGCTTCAGCTTATGTATGACACGCTGGCACGAGCTATGCTCTTCGGCGTTCTCGGCTCCCGCCGTCCCTGGTGTAAGGAACCTGTGAAAAAGTGGATCTGCGTCACCCCCGGATATGACAGACACTTTAAGATGACAGAGCTTTTTGGCTTTGAGCTCATCTCCGTACCCATGACTCCCACAGGTCCCGATATGGATATGGTTGAGGCTGTGGTCAAGGATCCTACCGTAAAGGGCATCTGGTGTGTACCCAAGTACTCTAATCCCACCGGCAACACCTACTCCGACGAGACCGTACGCCGACTCGCAGCTATGGAATGTGCTGCACCCGACTTCCGCATTATGTGGGACAACGCCTATGCGGTGCATAATTTTAAGGGTGAGTGCGACAAGCTGCTTGACATTTTCACCGAGGCAGAGAAGTGCGGCACGTTGGACAGGATATTCTACTTTGCCTCCACATCCAAGATCACGTTCCCCGGTGGAGGAGTGGCAATGCTCGCCGCCTCTCCCGCAAATCTGAATCACATTTCCCAGTTCCTCGGCGTACAGACCATCGGATATGATAAGCTTAATCAGCTCCGTCATACCACCTATTTCAAGGACAGAGCTACCCTTGACAGACATATGGGAATCTTGGCTGAGTTCATTGGAAAAAAGTTTGAGATTACCCTCACCGCCCTTGAAGGTCTTGAGGGGCTCGGTATAGCCGAGTGGTCGCGTCCGTCCGGCGGATATTTTGTTAATCTTGACGTTCTCCCGGGGACTGCAAAAAGGGTTTATTCTCTTATGGAGGAAGCAGGTGTGACGCTTACCGCCGTAGGTGCCACATATCCGTACGGCATTGATCCCAAGGACAGCAATCTCCGTATTGCTCCCACATATCCCACGGACGATGAGGTCAGGGTTGCAACGGCTATTCTCGTTGTTTGCGTCAAGCTGGCCGCACTTGAAAAATATTTGAAACAATAAGTTAAAACGGGGCAGAAGTTAGTATCTGCCTCGTTTTTATACTACAAGTGAATCGCCCCTCGTCTTAACCGAATCTTAACCGTATATGTGATATAATTAATACAAACTTGTAAAGGAAAACAACTATGAAGGAAAAAGTGCTAAAGCATATAAAGAATGTTTTGATGATGCTGGTTGCGCTCGGTGCCGTTGCCTCCGCATACGTCTACCTTTGGGTAGTATACGGAGGATAAAAAAACAACAATATGCCGCCTCTTTTTTCGGGGGCGGCTTTTTCTTTATGTTTTGGGTAAAATAAAAGCAAGTATTCTTGACAAAGTCACACTTTCGTGGTAAAATAAAAACAGTATTTTCAGGGAAGGAAATAAGAAAAATGTCCCTTAAAGAAGCAAGCTTGCGCGCCGAACTGCTGCGCGAAAAAATAGTATATAACTCAAAGCTCTATTATGAGAATGATGCTCCCGAAATATCAGACTACGAGTATGATATGATGTTCCGCGAGCTTCAGGATATAGAGGCAGAGTACCCCGAGCTTAAGACTCCCGATTCTCCCACCGTCCGCGTTGGAGGCAGGGCGCTTGACCGCTTTGAGAAATACACCCATACTGTCAGAATGGGCAGTCTTACCGATGTATTTTCCTTTGACGAGCTGCGCGAGTTTACTGACAGGATGGAGAGCCAGCTCGGCTCCGTGCCCGAGTATTCGGTAGAGCCCAAGATAGACGGTCTGTCGGTTTCTCTTATTTACCGCGACGGTCTGTTCGTAAAGGGCGCTACGAGAGGCGATGGCGAAGTAGGAGAGGATGTAACCGAGAATCTCAAAACTATAAAATCCATTCCTCTGAAGCTGAATGAGCAGCTTCCTTACCTTTGCGTAAGAGGAGAGGTATATATGCCGAAAAAGGTCTTTGGCGAGCTTAATGCGGTACGTGAGGCGGCAGGCCAGCCCCTCTTTGCTAATCCGCGTAATGCGGCAGCAGGCTCTCTGCGTCAGCTTGATCCCAAGATTGCCGCCTCCCGCAGACTTGAGATACTTGTGTTTAATCTTCAGGAGGGGGATCTGTACACAGACGGCACTAAGGTCCTGACGCATACCGGGTCGCTTGACAGACTTGATGAGCTTGGCTTTACTACCGTTTCTCACAGAATTGCCGCAAAGGGCTATGACGCTGTATCCGAGCATATTTCCTACCTGGGTGAGCATCGGGATGAGCTTGACTTTGATATGGACGGCGCGGTTGTGAAGATCAACTCGCTTCCCGACAGAATAACCGTAGGTGAGGGTACAAGCACACCCAAGTGGGCTGTTGCATATAAGTATCCGCCTGAGGAGAAGGAAACGAAGCTGGTTTCCATTGATATTCAGGTAGGCAGAACGGGCGTTCTCACACCTACCGCAAACCTTGAGCCCATCAGACTTGCGGGTACTACCGTATCCCGCGCTACACTTCACAATGCACAGTTCATTGCCGACCGCGACATCCGTATCGGTGATACCGTTGTTGTTCGCAAGGCAGGCGAGATCATTCCCGAGATAATCCGTTCTCTCCCTGAGAAGAGAAGTGGAGCAGAGCAGATTTTTGTTATGCCCGACAGCTGTCCCTCCTGCGGTGGCAGAGTGGTTCGCGATGAGTGCGGCGAGGGCGCGGCTATGCGCTGTGTAAACCCTGCCTGTCCCGCTCAGACCGCCCGCAGTATTACTCATTTCGCATCAAAGGGCGCAATGAATATTGAAGGTCTCGGTCCTCAGGTCGTAGAGCTTCTGCTATCAAACGGCAAGATAAAGGATATAGCCGATCTGTATACCCTTAAGCCCCAGGATATTGAGAGCCTTGATAGAATGGGGCAGAAGAGCGCTGAGAATCTTGTTTCTGCCATCGGTGCATCCAAGGAGAGGGGGCTTGAGCGTTTGCTCTTTGCTCTCGGTATTCGCCAGGTAGGTGAGGTTGCAGCTGAGGAGATAGCAAGAAAATTGCGCACTCTTGACAACCTTTATGCCGCTACATTTGACGATTTTTCCTCTATCAAGGATATAGGTGCCATAACCGCAACCGCCCTTGTGGAGTTCTTCGCAGATCCCGCCACCAGAGAGCTGTGCGACAGGCTTCGCGAGCTGGGTGTAAAAACCGAGGCGGTAGGCGAGGAGAGAGGCGAGCTGTTTGCCGGTCTTACCTTCGTTCTTACAGGCACTCTGCCAACTATGACAAGAGATGAAGCATCTGCGATCATCAAGCAGAACGGAGGAAAGGTCTCCGGCAGCGTTTCAAAGAAAACCTCCTATGTTTTAGCAGGCGAGGAGGCAGGCTCAAAGCTGACAAAGGCAAAGGAGCTTGGAGTTCCGATCATTGATGAGGAGACATTCCTTAAAATGACAAAATAATAAAAATCCACCGATATTGCAGGGCAGAACCTACGATATCGGTGTTTTTATGCATTGATAATTATTATATCATTGGTCTTTGGGTGGGGAAAGCTGATCTGTACGCAGCGCAGAAAATAGTCCTTTTCAGAGGGGCTGCCGTAGAGAAAATCCGAGCAGAGAGGATGACCGATATGGGCCATATGCACTCTTATCTGATGGGTGCGACCGGTAAGGAGAGAGATTTCGCAAAGGGCAGAGTCGTCCGATTTTTCAATCACGCGATACTTGGTGACGGCTCGCTTTCCGTCAGGCCTCACCTCTCGCTTGATATTACCCTCGGCGACACGCTCAATGGGCGCGTCAATCTCTCCCTCGTCTTGCTTTGGAATACCGTCTACTTGGGCGTGGTATTTTTTCTGCCACAGTCCTTTTTTCATGCTTGATGAAAGAATGCCGGCGCTCAGCTGATTTTTGGCAATAATAACAATGCCCGAGGTGTCTCTGTCAAGTCGGTTGACCGAGCGGAAGACGAAGTTGCCGCCGTAGTATCCCATTACCGCGTTTGCAAGGGTAGGAAGATTGTTGCCCTTTGAAGGATGGGTAGGCATATTTACGGGCTTGTCAACCGCCAGCAGCTCCTCATCCTCATACAGCACTCTGATAGGTATATCCATAGGCGGAATACCCTCGCTCCTTGCTTTCTTGGCATATATTTCAATTCTGTCGCCCGCGCTTACCCGGGCTCTTACGGTAACAGGCTCTCCGTTGAGGAGAATACCGCCGTATTTTGCTTTTTTTACCAGAGTGACCGACAGGCCGAGAGAGTAGAGATAGCTCTTCATATCTTTTGGCAGACCGTCACCCGAGGCATATGCTTCAAATATCTTTTCCATACATCAAGTATAGCATTCTGACAGTAAAATGTCAAGTAAAGTGCCTATTTTGGTCACATTTTATTCCTTGACAAAATATTTTACCCGTGTTATAATATAAATTGGATAAAAATGTGGAGGGAAAAAAGTGGCAACAAAGACAGTAAAAAAAGCCTATGATGACCAGAGTATAAAGAGCCTCAAGGGTGCCGACAGAGTCAGAAAAAGACCTGCCGTAATCTTCGGCTCGGATGACCTTATCGGTTGTCAGCACTCTTTTATAGAAATACTTGCTAACTCCGTTGACGAAGCCAGAGAAGGCTACGGCGATAAAATTATAGTAAAAAAATACAGAGATCTCTCAATTGAGGTTGAGGACTTCGGACGAGGCGTTCCTCTCGGCTATAACGAGAAGGAGAAGAGATGGAACTGGGAGCTGGTTTTCTGCGAGCTTTACGCAGGCGGCAAGTACGATAACAACGACGGCAACTCGGCATACGAGTTTTCTCTCGGACTTAACGGACTTGGCGCGACGGCAACTCAGTACTCCTCGGAATATATGAATGTCCGTTCCTACAACGGCAAGACTCTCTCTGAGATAAACTTCAAGGCGGGTAATGTAAAGGGCGAGCTTACCGTTACAGACATTGAGCCCGGAATGAAGAAGAGGGGCTCGGTTATCAGATGGCGCCCCGACCTTAAGGTGTTCAAGGAGATTGATATTCCCGTAGAGTTTCTCTCTGCCACACTGCGCCGTCAGGCATTTGTAAATGCAGGCATCAGATTCATTCTTGAGGTTGAGAACGATAAGGGGAAGTTTGATAAAACCGAGTATTATTACGAGCACGGTATAGCTGACTATATTGCAGAGATCACAGAGGGTATCTCCATGACCCAGCCTGTTCTCTGGAGCTTTGAGACCAAGGGACGCGACCGCGAGGATATGGAGGATTACAAGCTGAAGGCAGAGATAACCTTCTGCTTTGCCAAGACGGGTATGACTGAGTATTATCACAACTCCTCATTCCTTGAGTACGGCGGCGCACCCGACAAGGCGGTGAAAAACGCCTTTGTTGCGGTTATTGATAAATATATCAAGGCTCATAGTAAAAAGGCTAAGAACGATTCCCGAGTTTCCTTTGCGGATATTGCGGACAACCTGGCGGTTATAGTAAACTCGGCATCCACCCAGACTTCTTATGAGAACCAGACCAAGAAGGCGATTACAAACGCCTTTATTCAGAAAGCGCTTACCGAGTTTATCAAGACAAATCTTGAAATATATATGACCGAGAATGCCTCCAGCGCAAATATTATCGCAAATCAGGTTATGATAAATAAGAGTGCGCGTGAGTCGGCAGAGAAGACCAAGATTGATATTAAGAAGAAGCTGACGGGTACAATGGATGTATCCAACAGAGTAGAGAAGTTCGTGCCCTGTCGCTCCAAGGACCCTGCCATCAGAGAGGTGTATATAGTAGAGGGTGACTCCGCTATGTCAAGCTGTAAGCTGGGCAGAAATGCTGAGTTCCAGGCTATTATTCCCGTAAGAGGTAAGACTCTTAACTGTATGAAATCCAGCTATGATAAGATCTTTGCCAGCGACATTATCGTTGATCTGCTTAAGGTTATCGGCTGCGGCGTTGAGGTAAAGACAGGTAAAAAGACCGATCTTGCCACCTTTAATTACGATCTGCTCAAGTGGAATAAGATAATAATCTGTACCGATGCCGATGAGGACGGATTCCAGATCAGGACGCTTCTTTTGACTATGTTCTACCGTCTTCTTCCCACCCTTATAGAGCGGGGTAAGATATTTATCGCAGAATCTCCCCTGTTTGAGATCACCTCGGGAGCAGAGACATATTTTGCTTACAATGAGTTTGAAAAGACCGAAATACTTAACAAGCTCGGTAACAAAAAGTATACTCTTCAGCGATCCAAGGGACTTGGTGAGAACGAGCCCGATATGATGTGGCGCACTACGATGTGTCCTCAGACCCGCCGTCTCATAGCGGTTACTCCAACAGACGCGGAGCAGACTGCAAAGATGTTTGATGTTCTCCTCGGTGACGCTCTTGCCGAGAGAAAAAAGTTTATTACAGATTTTGGTCATCTTTATATCAAGGATGCAGATATATAACAGAATACGGAAGGTATAAAACAATGATAAAGCTTAACAAATCAGAAAGATTTGAGGGCGTGCGTGGCCCTCTTCTCACCATAGTTATGGACGGCGTAGGCCTTGCTCCCGACAACGGTGCAAACGCTGTTGCTGCCGCAAATACTCCCACTCTTGATATGCTTATGAGCAAGTATCCTACCATCAGCATCAGAGCTCACGGCACCGCAGTAGGTCTGCCCAGCGACGATGATATGGGTAACTCCGAGGTAGGTCATAACGCACTTGGCGCAGGTCAGGTATTTGCCCAGGGCGCAAAGCTCGTTACACAGTCTATTGAGTCGGGCAAGATCTTTACCTCCGACACCTGGGCTGCTCTTATCGGCGGTGTAAAGGAGAACAACTCCACCCTTCACCTTATCGGTCTTTTCTCTGACGGAAATGTTCATTCTCACATAGATCACCTCACCGCTCTTATCAACAGAGCAAAGCAGGATGGCGCGACAAGAGTAAGACTTCACATACTCCTTGACGGCCGTGATGTAGGTGAGACCAGCGCTCTTGATTATGTTCTTCCTTTTGAGGAGTATCTTGATGGAATCAGATCTGCAGATTTTGATGTTGCTATCGCATCCGGTGGTGGCAGAATGCAGGTTACTATGGACAGATATGAGGCAAATTGGGCTATGGTTGAGGCAGGCTGGAGAACTCACGTTCTTGGCGAGGGTAGACAGTTTGCATCAGCCGAGGAAGCTATCAGAGCATACAGAGAGGAATATAAGGTAATTGACCAGGATCTTCCTCCCTTCGTTATTGCTAAGGATGGCGAGCCTGTGGGAACCATTAATGATGGCGACAGCGTTATCTTCTACAACTTCCGCGGCGACCGCGCCATTGAGATATCCAAGGCGTTTGAGGCGGGTGAGGACTTTGACAAGTTTGACAGAAAGCGCACACCCAAGGTAATTTATGCGGGTATGCTTGAGTATGACGGCGACCTTCACATTCCCAGCCGCTACCTCGTTTCTCCTCCCGAGATCTCCAACACTCTTACCGAGTATCTTGTAAGTGCCGGCGTAAATATGCTTGCTATTTCCGAGACGCAGAAGTACGGTCACGTTACCTATTTCTGGAACGGTAATAAGTCGGGCAAGTTCTCCGAGGAGCTTGAGACCTACATTGAGATCCCCTCTGATGTGGTACCCTTTGAGCAGAGACCCTGGATGAAGTGTGCTGAGATCACCGACAAGCTTATTGAGTGCCTCAGATCCGGCGAGTATAAGTATCTCCGCGTTAATTTCCCCAACGGCGATATGGTTGGACACACAGGCTCCTTCCTTGCGACCCAGTGCTCTATGGAGGCTCTTGATCTTCAGCTTGCCAGAATCCTTAAGGTTGTTGACGAGCTTCACGGCGTAGCTCTTATCACCGCCGACCACGGCAATGCAGATGAGATGTATGAGCTTGATAAGAAGACCAAGGCACCTAAGGCTAACAAGGACGGTAGCTTTAAGGCAAAGACCAGCCACACTCTCAACCCCGTACCCTTTATCGTATATGACAACTTCAACTCTGACAGATATACACTCAAGGAGGGCAGAGCAGACTTCGGTCTCTCCAATGTTGCGGCAACAACCGTAAATATGCTGGGCTATGAGGTTCCTGCTATCTGGGATGAGTCTATGATAGAGCTTAAGTAAAAGCAATACAGAAAAACGGCTGCCGTCGGGCAGCCGTTTTTTAATTAAGCAACCATATTCCTGCATTGAGATAGCCGGCAAAGGCAACCCACACAGCGTAGGGGATCTGCAGATATGCCGCAGCGGGACAGACCTTTCTGTACTCGCATATAGTCTTTATGATGCATACCAGCAGTATTATCAGCACACCGAGCGCCAGCAGCGCTGCCTGAAGGTTGAAGAAAAAAATGCTCCAGCCAAAGTTCAGCGCAAGGCTTATGGCGTAGAATCTCAGTCCTCTTGTAGCCGCCTCGGGAAATCTTTCTCGCTTCGTGTATACCAACACCGAGCTGATACCCATAAGTATAAACAAAATGCTCCATACGATAGGAAAAACGGTCGGCGGAGGAGCAAGCGGCGGAGTATTCAGCGTCTCGTATACATTCATACTGTCCTTTGTCAGTGCCGCAGAGGCAATTCCCACCGTCAGCGGTATTGCAAGACCCACCGCGTAGGGCAGAATATACGGTTTTATTTTGTTCCAGAAATCAACTAACTTTTCTTTCATAAAAAAACACCTCCATACCGCAATTATATGCGACTGTATGGAGGTATATGTATTTCTGCCAAAAAATAAAGTGGAAAATCAAGAATTATCTTGTTTTAAGACCAAGAATGTCCTCTTCCTTCCAATCATAAAGCAAGGCGGGACACTGACCGCCTATCTGGATGGTATAGGTAATATTTCCTTCCTTGTCCTCCTGCGCCTCGTATATGTAGCCGAAGCACAGCTCGCCTCTGCGCCTGAAGTTTACGAAATCACCCTTCTGATATTTTGCCTTTTCGGGATACTTATTCTTCTTAAAAAGCTTGTCAAAAAACATAGATATTTACCGCCTTTCATCTATTATCTTATCACGAAAGGTGAAAAAAATCAAGAGATATGGTAAATATTGATGAGAATACTTTTTTGAAATATTTTCGGTTGTTGTTTATTTATTTTATACAATTTTCGTCCTGTAACTTTGTGCAAAAAGAAGGCGTGGTAAAAATTGACATTTCTTTTTGTTGATGATATAATTTATTTGTATAGAAATATATTTTGGAGGAAATAAGATGAAAAAAGTATTAATTGTAATTCTTTGTGTCATTCTGGCAGTTCTTCTGCTGGCAGGTGGTCTCCTTATTTACGGTGACGCCTATGCAAACAACTATAAAAATCCCGCACCGGAACAGGTTGAGGTTGTGAAAAATGATCTCGGCACTATTACTGCAGTGGGACGCGGTCTCTACGATCAGAGTGGCAAGCGCTTTGATATCAAGGGCGTTAACTTTGGCAACCTCTTTATTGCTGAGGGCTGGATGACCGTAAACTCGGTTGGTGCAATTACCAATAATGACGGCAGCTATGCAAAACTTAATCACGACAGCACCATCGTTGAGGAGTACGAGGAAATATATCAGGAGGAGATGGATCAGATCCTCTCCAGGTTCACCGACGAGCAGCTTACCGCGCTTAACGATGCATACTTTGAGTCCTATTGCACCGAGGCGGACTTTGCTCTCATCAGCGATATAGGTCTGAACACCGTTCGTATTCCTTTATATTATCGCTCCTTCCTTACCACGCACGACAGATACAGACTCACCGACGAGGAGCTGTGTGCTATGGACTTTGATGAGATAGAGCTTGATTTTGACAAGCTTGACAGATTTATTGAGTATGCCCAGAGCTACGGTCTTAAGGTTATTGTAGATATGCACGGAGTTATGGGCGGTCAGTCGGGCTATGAGCATTGCGGTACCCGTGATATTGATTTCTGGACCAATGAGGACTACATTGAGTTTATGGCAAACCTCTGGAGAGCCATTGCAAAGCACTACGCTACCGACAGGGCAGACCTTGCACCCGCAATCCTTGCATACGATCTTGCCAACGAGCCCACCAGCCGCAACGAAATAGGCACAGGCCCGCTGCAGTGGCAGGTAATGGACCGTCTCTATGATGCGATCCGTGAGGTAGACGAGGACCACGTTATCTCCATTGAGGGCGTATGGTATCCCGTATCGCTGCCCAGCCCCGAGAAGTACGGTTGGAAAAACGTGCTTTATCAGTATCATTTCTACAACTGGAATCACGACAGCGGTATTCCAAACGAGCTGTTCTATGCGCTTCAGTTCGGACTTTACAGTCTCTCCGACTTTGACGTACCTAAGTTCGTAGGAGAGTTCAGCTTCTTTGGTAATGATGCAGCCTGGGAGCACTATCTTGATCAGTACGATCAGCTCGGCTGGGGTTGGACTACCTGGAGCTATAAGACGATCTCGGTAGGTTATTGGGATAACACCTGGGGCATCGTGGTGCAGAAGCTTAATCTCAGCAACGACAAGGGAGTTCTCACCGATGGCGATCCCTCAAACGACAGGCTCAAGCTTGACCTGAATACCGCCTCCTATGATGAGATCCTTGAAGCCTGGTCTGATCAGAAGACCGCCTACGGTGAACAGGATGGTGTATATACCTTCGTTGATAAGGTAAATGATGACGGAACGGTAAAATACGGTCAGATGTACAGAATACTCATTGATTATTTTGAGAGACAGAAAAAATGATAAATATTGATAAGCTTATTAAAGAACTTACCGTTGAGGAAAAGGCGAGTCTGCTTTCGGGACACAAGTCCTGGTTTACCAACAAGATCAGCAGAGTAGATCTTCCCTCGGTTGTTTTGACCGACGGTCCTCACGGTCTTCGTCTGCGTAGGGCAGATGACAATACTGTGGGTCTTGGACAGACAGAGCCATCCACCTGTTTTCCCGCCGCCTCCACAACCTCATCCTCCTGGAACAAGGAGCTGTTATATGAGATGGGGGTTGCAATGGGTGAGGAATGTCTTTACTACGGTGTAAGCCTTATTCTCGGCCCTGCGGTAAATATCAAGCGCAACCCCTTCTGCGGCAGAAACTTTGAGTACTTCAGCGAGGATCCTCTTATTGCAGGTACCCTCGGCGCCCGTCTTACCCGCGGTATAGAGGATATGGGTGTAGGCACGAGCGTAAAGCATTATGCCTGCAACAACAATGAGGAGAACCGTTATTTCGGTGACTCCATAGTAGACGATCGCGCGTATCGCGAGATATATCTCAAGGCGTTTGAGCCTATCATCAAAGAGGGTAAGCCTGCCTCTGTTATGTGCGCGTATAACAAGGTAAACGGCAAGTACGCCTCCGAGAATCCCGAGCTGCTGAACGGTGTGCTTCGTGACGATTGGGGCTATGAGGGCCTCGTTATGTCCGATTGGGGCGCGGTTAATAACAGGGTAGAGGGACTTAAGAGCGGACTTGACCTTGAGATGCCTGGAGATATAGCTCATAACAGACAGGTTATTGTTGACGCCATCAATGACGGCACGCTTTCTATGGAGGTGCTTGATCGGGCAGTTCGCCGCGTGCTTGAGATGGTTCGCCGCGGTGTAGAGTCAAAGCGACCGGTGGAGGATAAGTTCCTTGACCACGCGCGTCTTGCCAAGAGAATTGCCGTTGACAGTGCCGTGCTTATGAAAAACGAGGGAAACATCCTTCCTCTTTCTGACGGTGAGAAATACCTGGTTGTGGGTGATATGTTTGAGAAGATGCGCTATCAGGGCGCGGGATCTTCTCTTATCAATCCCTATAAGCTGACCACACCGAGAGAGGCGTTTGATGCTCACGGTATTAAATACGAGTACGAGAGAGGATATAATGTATTTTCCTTTGAGAGAGATGAGTCTCTTGAGAGGGGAGTGCTGGAGCGCGCTAAGGGTGCCGATACGGTAATATTCTTCGGTGGACTTTCGGAGTATGCCGAGAGTGAGGGCTTTGACAGAAAGACTCTTGATCTGCCGGCAAATCAAACCGAGCTTCTTCTGGAGCTCGCAAAGCTTGGTAAAAAAATCGTGCTTGTTCTCTTTGGCGGCAGCCCCGTTGATATGAGCTTTGACCACGCTCTTGCTGCCGTTCTTAATATGTATCTTCCGGGCGAGGAGGGCGGTGAGGCTGTATACGAGCTGCTCTTTGGCAGGGCAAACCCCTCGGGCAAGCTTGCTGAGACCTGGCCTCACAGCTATGCTGACGTGCCCTTTGGCGGTGAGTTTACCAAGACCACCAATGACAGATATAAGGAGAGCGTCTTCGTGGGCTACCGCTACTACACCAGCCGTGATGTAGCTGTAAAGTACCCCTTCGGCTTCGGCCTTTCTTATACCGAGTTTAGTTATAGTAATCTTTCGGTAGAGAAGACAGATGGTATGGCTCGCGTTACGGTTGATGTAACTAATTCGGGCGAGCGTGACGGATCTGCCGTAGCTGAGATCTTTGTCCGCGCACCAAAGAGCGGGGTGGTAAAGCCTCTGCGTGAGCTTCGCGGCTTTGAGAAGGTCTTTGTGAGAGCTGGTGAGACCGCGACTGTGACTTGTGAGATTCCTATTGACAGGCTTCGTTATTATATTGACGGAAGATGGCAGCTTGAGAATGGAGAATATATCGTTGAGCTTTGCTCGGATGCCAACACCGTTATTCTGTCTGCACCTCTGACAGTTACAGAGGGCGAGAAGGTAAAGGAAAATCCCATTTATGCCGAGCTTTACGGCAGCGGCAGGGAAGATTTCCTCTCTATGACAGACGCTCAGTTTGACAGACTGATAGGCAGAGAGATCGCTGCCCCGGAGATAAAACGCCCCTATGATCTTAATACTCCTATGCGTGAGTATAAGACCGCCGGAGGCAAGTTCCTCTTTGGTGCGATCAACCTGGCATTTAAGGTTATCTACAACCTTGAAAAGATGGGCAAGGATTCTGCCAATAAGGAGACGAAGGTCAAGAATGCATATTTCGGTTGGCAGACCATCAGGGCGATGAGCCTGCGCTCCATCTCCTACGCCAGCGAGGGAATGCTCTCGCATCATATGGCGACCGTTCTGCTGGATATTGTAAACAATCATCCTCTGCGCGCCATAGGAAAGCTGTTTAAGCCTGAAAAGTGCATTAAGCTGCCTGAGTAAATAGTAAGAAGGGAGTCCAAACGGACTCCCTTCTTTTTGTAAAAAAAGCTTTTATCTCAGCGCATCGTAGAACCGATAGTCAATATATCCGTGTACTCCATCAAGCGCACCGGGAACCAGCTCCTGTATCATCATACACTCGGGGGCGGGCAGACCCACGCTCTCGTGGGCATATATGCCGTAGTCTGCTGAGGTCTCAAAGCCTCTCGGGCGGTAATTTTTCGGGTTTCCCTCTACCATACAGAGCCTGTAACCCAGCTCCTTTGCCTTAGCAAGACCGTATTCAATAAGCTCCTTTGAAATATGCTGACGCTGAAGCTCGGTTTTTACCGAAACGGGAGAGAGTAACAGAAGCTCGTCATCATATCTTCCTTCAATATGAAAACGGGAAAAGGCTACATGTCCGATTATTTCATCACTCTCGTCTGTCATAATCAGATCCAGCTCGGGTATGTAGTATTTCTTTGAGCGTATTTCAGCCAACAACCGCCTTACCAGCCTTCCGTTTTCCGCATTTTCTGAATCGGTGAAGACCTTTTCAACAAAATCCAAGCTTCTTTCAAGGTCGGACTGATTGACAGCCCTGATAATTCTTTCCATAGCCGTATGCTCCTTATCTGTATTTCGGATTTGCCTTTTTGAGCAGCTTAGTGCTCTTGGAGAGCGACTTATGCCATTCTCTCTTATCGCGGAGAAAGCTCTCCTTGTCGTCGGCATATCTGGCCTCTTTTTTCAGGTCAAGATAACTTTCCCAACGCTCGCGGGGAAGCTCCCCCGACTGAATAGCAGTCTTTATGGCACATCCGGGCTCGCTCTCGTGACGGCAGTCGGTAAATCTGCAGCAGCCCAGGTATTTCTCCACATCTGCAAAGGCGCTGCCGATACCCTCTGTTACATCCCACATACCCAGCGAGCGCATACCGGGTGTATCAATTATCATAGCACCCGAGCTAAGCATTATCAGCTGACGGTGGGTGGTTGTATGACGGCCCCTGCTGTCATCCTCTCGGATATCTCCGGTTGCCATTATGCTTTCGCCTGCAAGTCTGTTGACAAGGCTGGATTTTCCGACGCCCGACGAGCCGAGGAACACAACGGTTTTTCCCGGTATGAAATAATTCGTAATGCTGTCCATCCCATAACCTGTTTTAGCGCTTACTGCGTGTATCGGTGCGCCCATAGCATATAGCTCTGCAGTGGCAATACGGTCGCTGAAATCATCCATCAGATCCGCTTTGGTAAATATTACCACGGGCATGGCGCCCGATTGCCAGGCGAGAGTAAGATATCTCTCAAGGCGCTTGACGTTGTAATCCTGATTAAGCGACTGCATAATGAAAACGTAGTCAAAGTTAGCGGCAACCGCCTGCTCAGCCTTGTTCGGATTGGGGTCCTTTCTAATAAAGACCGTACGCCTTGGCAGAGTCTTGATTATCATACTGTCGCCAACAGGGTTGTAGCTTATGAGGACAAAGTCGCCCACGGTAGGGAAGTCCTCCGATCCTGCATAGTATTCCTTGGTCTTAAGCCTGCCGTAGCATTCGCCCTCGTCAGTAATTAATTTGTATCTTTCCTTGTGTACCGCAACAACTCGCGCCGGTACACCATCTTGCCACTGACAGCTTGATCTGTCAAAGCCGTAATCTTCTAATTGCATTATTAATGTCCTCCGTTTGTTGTGTAGTTTTTTGATGCTACAACCGAAAAAAGGGCATAAAAATAACACACCTGAGTGTGTTTGGCACATATATCAGGTTTGCAAAATGGCGCGACAACAAAGAGGTATCCCTACCTCAGATTTTTGCCGTTGCCCTTATTCAGTTCAGCTTGCCTTAACCTCTCTATAAACAATCATCACATTTTCTCCTTTCTCATCTGCATCAGCAGGTTATTTTACTTAATTATAGCACATCACTTTTATTTTTGCAATAGATTTTTGCATCTTTGTATATAAAAAGACCGAAAGAACGGTCTTTGGTCTGTCCCGATTTCCCTCGGGATAAAGACCGACATAGTTGTTATTGTTCATATATGAACCTTAAAACAAAAAAAAGACCAGAATCTCTCCTGGTCTTTATCCTGTGAGTAATCTAAAATTTTGATACCATTTTTAGTCCGATAAATTGGGATTTACTTAATTGATAACTGTTTATCTCTTATCTTCAAACATGCCTCAATATGCATAATCCAATGTCTTGAAAATGGCATCTGAATCAATCCTTTTACATCTTTTTCACACCAATAATCAATTAACCAATATGCGTTTTCATCAGTACTTACCACATCAAGTAACTCCAATTGTTTTCTTCTATCATCGGATATTTTTTCTTTCATATCACTATATGTAAGAGTCTTTAAAATTTGTGTTGTAGATTCATCAACATCAACAATATAATTATACAGTTCTTCAATAGACAGATTCTTAGAAAACTCTCCGATTTCTTCTTTTACAAGTTCATTTGCAGTTGTAATAATCGGGGATTTTATGCGACTCTGATAATCGCCCTTAAACAATATTTGCTCATCATTTGCAATAAGGGAATGTGCTACAATATCTTCTATCCGAAAGATATGCCACAAGGAATACGCAATCGTTTTGTTATGATAACCCTTGGCATTCATATAAGGCATAGCACAAAAACCAGCATCCGACAGTTCATTCCTAAATTGCATAATTTGTTCCATTAGGTTTCTGCGAAGTTCTAATAATGTATCTATCCCCGTTGTAAAAGTATCTTTTCTTTTAATTTGTAACTGTAAGGTCTTATTCATTTCTGCCCATTCTTTATTCATAAATTAGCACCTCGCTAAATTCTAATTTATCAGTGAGTATATTATACCATAAAAACTAACTAAAAACAAGGCGTTTATTCAGCATATCATAAAATGAACGATACCCCATTAATTGAACAAAAGGGGTATAAAGTGAACGATTTATATTTTACGGCTATAAACAAAAAGGCTCGCAAGGACAAAACTATCCCAGCAAGCCCTATAAATTTAATGAAATCCTGCTTTGCAGGATGAAATCCGAGTGAACTCGGATGAAATCTTCCGCCTAGGGCTTCAGATGAAATCAAATCCGCCTCAATTAACCCCGCGTTAGCGAGATTTCATCATAAAGTGCTTTCATCCACGAAGTGGATTTATTCCGACGCAGGCGGATTTAGTTAAAAAAGACTGTAATTTTGTATCAAAATTACAGTCTTTTTTTGGTGCGGGTAACAGGGGTCGAACCTGCACGAATTAACACAAGATCCTAAATCTTGCGCGTCTGCCAATTCCGCCAT
>JAZSIK010000011.1:0-15195 GCA_045533775.1 Eubacteriales bacterium | reverse complement strand
TCCCATTTTTTCTTTCCTTTGGAGGCGATAGCCTAAGATTTGAACGGGTTTCGTGCGCCCTAGCGCAACGAAAGCCGGTTCACATACCCCGCTCGGAGATCGGCAAGCTTGTTTGCCAGACGGAGAGCGTGGGTATCTTCGCCATAGGCGAATACCCGTGCCGTCACTTTACGCCCGATCCTTGTGGTCGGGATTTTTGTTTTGAAGAAGTCGGTCAACCGACTTGAACGGGTTTCGTGCGCCCCGGCGAAACGAAAGCCGGTTCACATACCCCGCTCGGAGATCGGCAAGCTTGTTTGCCAGACGGAGATCGTGGGTATCTTCGCCGTAGGCGAATACCCGTGCCGTCACTATGCGCCCGATCCTTGCGGTCTTTTTTCTTCAAAATATATTATTCACTTGACTTTACAGTTGTTTTTATGCTAAAATATAATAGACAAATGTAAAAAGAAAGGAAACGACTATGGAAAAACAATCCTTTTATGAGAAATTAAAGAAAGCAAAGACCTATGTAAAAGAGTATTTTGATACAAAGAAAATCGTTGATATGACGGAGTTCGGATACATCAGAGAAAAATATCCGGAAATCAAAAATATCTTTGTTACTTCCAATGTGAATGACAAGGAAGTGACAGATAGCAAAAAGATGCAAAAGATTCTTACCGTCATTTTCGGTATAGCTTTGATCTGGGGAATCGGTTGCGTAATCAGCGGTGTTGTCACCGCCATGGATACCGCGGGGGAATTCGGCACTTTTGATATTGTGCTCGGTATTGCTATTGCTGTAGGATCGGTGCTTTTATTCTCTCATTTTAATAAAAAGCACAAGGAAACGATGCGCGTTTATCAGGAAAAAGTAAGCGAGGAAAATACATACAACAAGAAAATTGAAGACGCAAAAGCAGAATATCGCGCCATAGCAGAAAGCCTCAGCTCCAAGCAGGAGGCAATGAAAGAAAAACTTAAAGAATTAGGAATTGACTCAATTTACGGACATTTTCATAGCTACGCCGATTTTAACAAGATAATAAAATATGCAGAAGAGCATCCAAAACAGACTACACCCAGTATGTATCTTCAAAAGGCAAGAAAAGAAGAAAAGGAAGCAGAAGAACGCTTTTATCGCATTTTACAGAAAGAAATTGATAACAGAGATAATTACCAGAAGTCAGGCGATATCTATAGAGATGCTTTGGCAGAGGACAGGGAGGCGCGTTTCCACCACGATTTAGAGATGCAACGCAGAGAAGAAAGCAGACAAGACAGTCTGCGTTGGCAGGAAGAACGCCGGGCCTGGGATGAAAAGAAAAAGCAGGAGGCAAGAGAGCGAACAGAGCACCGCGCACAAGTTCGGAGGGAAATAAATGAGCGCGCCGCAGAAGAAAGAAATCTCAGACACCAGTGCAATACCTGCTCACTGTCAAGCAAATGCTATATGAGAGGAAGCTATCCCTGTCCCACATACAGACCGCGATAATCAAAATGTTTTTCATATTCAAATCCCGATCCTTGTGGTCGGGATTTTTGTTTCAAGTAAGCTTATCGGGCGATTTGCTTTGTATTTACTTATTTTTTATTAAATTACTTATCTTTTATTGACACATATTATTTTAATGTGATAAAATAAGGAAAAGGAGAAATATTATGAAAAAGAATATTTTGATGATTATTATCGCAGGAATGCTCATTTTTACACTCAGCTCCTGTGACAAGCTTGACTCTTTGCTCGGAGGAGCAGGCGGCGCGGGCGGTGACCAGAGCGGCGGCGAAGATGTAAGATACACCATAACCGAGGAGGAGTGGGAGGCGCTGGATTCCATTACGAACTTTACTTATAAAATGGTAATAACCTCGCCCTCTGAGGACAAAACGACAACTATTTTCCTGACATATAAATCCACCAAGGATGCTAAATACGAAAAGCGGATGCGCACCAGCGGTGTTGTAGACTACCTGACAGAGAGTTTTTTCGTCACGAAGGACGGCAAGAGCTATGAAGTAAGAGCCGACGAAAACGGAAATTGGGTTGGAAGCGAGACAGGCTACACGGTCAGGTCGCTGCTCTGGTGTATATCCAGGGAGTATGCAGTCAGCTTTGATAAGCTGAGCTATGACGCGGTGAGTAAATCATACATATACACAGAAACCGAGAACGGACAGACGCTGACCCTGTCCTACTGTTTCAAAAACGGCAGTCTGATCAATGGCGAGGCAAAGGCCATGAGCTACGAGAACGGTAAAGAATATGTTGATGAGAGAGCGACCTTTGACATTGACCACATTGACTTTACTACTATAATTGCCCCCGACTTTACCGTTGCGGAGCAATAAACTATCACATATAAGGAGAAAAAATTATGGCTGGATTATTTGGAAGATTTACCGAGGATCCGAGAATGGAAAAGCAGGCTCTTGTGAGCAAATATAACGCGGCGAGAATGAATCTTTTGCTGGTTGTTGTCTTTACTGTGGTTAACATAGTAATGATGATGGCAAACACCTCAAACTATTTCCTCTTCTCTGCAAGTATACCCTATCTTTTTGCGATGTACGGCGTGGTTTACAGCGGAATAATGCCCGACGATTTTTATGCAGATCCCTCCTTTGACGGATTTGTTTTTCTGGGCGATGAGTTCTTCTATATCACCATAGCAGTCGCTGTGCTGGTTCTTGGACTTTATATGCTGTGCTGGTTCTTCTCAAAGAAAAAGCCTGCGTTGCTTACAGTAGCTTTGGTACTGTTTATCATTGATACGGTTGTGACGGTACGGTTCTTAGGTCTGTTCACCATTATTGACCTTGTTTTCCACGGATGGGTTATCTGGTCACTGATCTCGGGAATAAATGCTAATAAAAAGCTTAAGAAAATGCCGGTAGAAGCTGTCGCTGTTGAAGCAGACTACACCGAGCTTGACCCCGAGGAAAGCTATGAGACCGAGAGCTATACCACCGAGGAGTACAGCGAAGAAGCTACCGCAGATGCACTACCCGAAGGAACTCATACAGAAGAGTCTCCCACAGAGGAGATGCCCGCAGAAGAGCCCACCGAGGACGGCGGGTCGGATGAAGAAGATGACAGCTTTTCCGCAGCAAAGGGCCCGCTTGATTTATAATTAAATCCTAACATTCCCGTCGCTTGTATCTATAACAACAAAGGAGGCTTAAAAATGAAAAACAGAAACAAAATAATAGCTATAATACTCTTATGCTTTATGCTTCCCTGCTTCATTATTCCCTCGTCGGCTATGGCTCCGCTGCCTCCTACCGAGATTTTTGGTAAAAGATCGTTCGGTGTCAGATTCCCGACCGATGCAGGCTTGATTATAGAAAATCAGACGGTAAGCTTTGACCTGTCGGATCCGTCCGTTTATGATAGCAAGGAGGAGATCGTAGATTACAGAGGCAGTGTTACCACCGATTACACCCTGTATAATCCTACCGATAAGCCCGTCACGCTGAAGCTCGGCTATATTCTTAATCGGTTCCCCAATGATACTACGGGCGAAAGCAGAATTGAAAGAGAAAAATACAGGATACTGATTGACGGGGAGGAAATCACCCCTGAGCTTCGTCACGGCATTTACTATGCCCCATACAGTCCTGATGACGATTTCAGCGAAATAATACACGACGAGCTTATAAATGACGAGTTCTGCTCGCCAAATATGACCGTTACAAAATACACCTTCAGACAGAGCGATGTTGAAAAGGATTATGCAGGCATTGGGTTTGTTGTCTCATCAAACAAAATATCGGGAAGATGCTTATATTTAGGCGATAAGGTACATGACGCCAGAGAAAATAACAACCTTTTCAGCTTTAAGATTCCCGCGGTAGAAAACGGCGAGACCTTTGATATTTATGTTTTTGGCGAGGAGCTTGACAGCGTACCGAGTTGGAGGGTTTACACAAGCGTCAGAGAAGATACAATGGCTTCAGGCAAAATAGAGCTTGTATCTAAGGAAACACTCAACCTGTACGACTATCTCCTTTCATATTATGATCCAAGTCTTGGGATAAGTGAGAACGACTTTTTCAATATGGAGGCAGCACAGATATCCCTTCGTATTAAGAAAGATTTTCGTTATATAACCTTTGAAGATCTTAAATCTTCATTTGCAGACACTGCGGTGGCGGGATATGTATATGAGATCACAATCGCTCCCGGAGAGAGAGTTCATCATACGATAACGGCTCCCGTCTATCCGACTGTGGAAACCGCAATGAATCCCGAAACATTTTACTACGCATACGATTTTTATCCCGAAAACGCCGAGATGTTCTCGGGAAAAATCAACATTAACATAAATACACCCTATTACATCATATCAAACAACGATTATTACAGCTTTGAAAAGACCGAGAACGGTTACAGCCTTACCCTCTCCCCCATAGAGCAGAACGAGGATGGTTTTGGAACTGTCCACGGCGGAGTGTTCTTTACCCTCTGCGAATCGGAAAACCCCGAAACAAAAGATAACGACATGGGTCCCGTTTTCGTCATTATTATTCTGATAGCTGTATTCTTTGCCTCTATGTCAGAGGGTCTACGCATTGTACTTGATACTATAGGAGGTTGGTTCAGATGAAAAAACACAGTAGAATAATACTTGTGACCCTATGTCTTATAATGCTGATTTGCTGCACCGTTCTGCCCGTGGCCGCCAACTCTGCGCAAAAGGATTGGAACGGACGAGACGAGAGCGGAGTTATGACAACAGACGGAGAGTGCCCGCTGGTGGTGGAGGCGGAGGTGCTGACCTTTGATCTTGGTGAGTTCCCGAGCTTCCATCTCCCAAGCAAAGAGGATCTTGAAAAATATACGGGTACGGTCAGCGCTGAATACACCTTCTTCAACCCCTCGGATATGACCGTCACAACTCAGATGGCATTCCCGATGGCTGACACCTTCCAGACCTACCCGAGAGACTATGCAGATTATCGCATAACCGTTGACGGTGAGCCGGTCTCCACCGAGATGCGTCACACCCTCAGCTACTACAACACCGACTTTAGTGTGGAAACCGACCTGCCCCGTCTGCTTGATGACTATATTGAGGATGACTTTTTCACAGAGGATGTAGAGGTCAAGGAATATACAATCACCATTTCGGGTCTCAACTATCAAACGCACAAGAACGGTCAGTCAAAATATGCCCTTGACATTGATCCCGATCAGTTTGCAGGAACGAAGCTTTATTTTCCAGATGATCCTTCATACAAAAAGCTTGATGACGGCAGCTACCGTATTTATAACAACGTCCTTCGCAACGGACAGACTATTACCTTCTATACCATAGGTCAACCCATGAGAATCTATCCCGAGATCAAGATATACGAAAACTGGCGGTGTAATGACGACGAGGTCATTGAAGGTAGTGGAAAGATAGAGTATGTAGGTGAGGATTCTCTCAGCAATCTGATCTTTAGGGATTATGACGAGAGTCGCGGTATATCCCGCGTTGACTGGTACAACGCAAATGTAGAAATAATGCGAGGACGCAGCGCAGAAAAAAATCCCCTGGTAACGATCAGCAGTTTTGACGATTGGTACGAATACAGACTGACCACATGGTATTGCTACGAGGTTACCGTCGGCCCCGGAGAGAGAATACAAAACAAAATAGTATCCCCCATGTTCCCCGATGTAAACGCTTGGTACGAGCCTACGGTATACGATTATACATATCTACTATCGCCCGCATCAACCTGGTCGGACTTCGGCAGGCTGGACATTTATATTAACACCCCGTTCTATATGAACGAGTGCAATCTCAAGGGGTTTGAAAAAACCGAGGACGGATATCACCTCGCCCTTGAGGGACTGCCAAAGGATGATGACGGAGAGTGGGAGGAATTAAGCTTCAGACTCAGCTCATCCGAGAGGCCCATACCCGATAGCCAGACACCCAGTGGAATAGTCAACAGCATCTTTTACTTTGTTGCTTTCTTCTGGCCGTTTCTGCTCGGCGGACTTGTTTTGCTCATCATTTTGATTATTATTCTTAAACTCATTTTTAGAAGATAAAGCCCGATTTGTGTCGCAAATGTTAGCTTTGGTTGACATTTGCGACATATTTTTTATGGATAGGCATAAAACTATTGACAAAAATAGAAAAATATAGTATCATTGTTTTAGAAATAAATGACCGAGGTATAGGTTATGGATCTGTTTGAATATATAGACAGGATGAAGGCGTCAGGCTCACCGGTTGCGACCGTAGCAATTGTGCTGCTATGCCTGTTTTTGCTGCTGATAATACTAAAGATGCTGGGCGGTATGCGCAGAGGCGGCTGGAAGCAGCTGCTGCAAAGCGGACTGACGCTGGCGGCGGCAATTATCTCCTATTCTATTGCGGCGGCGATCAGCGGCTCTATTATTGGTGCTGTAAATGATAAGAGTATAGCCGATTTTATTGCCTTTATGGAGACTATTCTGCCCGGGATCGGAGAAATACTCAGAGTTGCGCTCTCCACCTTTGACCCAAAGGCCTTTGAAAATGTGATAATTCTCCCTGCGGCGTTGGTGCTGATGCCCGCGTTGGCAACGGTTATCTTCCTATTAATTAATTTAATACTTAAAATACTAAGAAACGTTCTTACAAAGATCTTCGGCTTCAAGGCAGCAAAAAACAATTCTCAGAGGCTGGGCGGCGCGCTTCTCGGTGCTGTGGAGGCTATAATCTGGGCAATTATGGTAACTCTGCCCCTTACGGGTCTGCTCGGTATTGCCGATCGTGCCTGTGACGACGCGATCAACAGCGATAGCGGCGTGGAGAACGAGGCACTCGTAAGTACATACGACGAATTCATTCTGCCCTTTACTGAAAATCCGGCATATACATTTATGGACTCGCTTGGCTCCCAGGCTCTGTCCGACGGAATTGCTACTATAACAATAAACAACCAAAGGACCAATCTCAGAGAGGAGATCCTCTCGGTAGTTGAGATCGCGCTGGTGGAGATTCCCGCCCTTGAGGATGCTGACTTTGGCGCGCTGACTGAGGATAATAAGAGATCGCTTGACAACATTATTGATGCGCTGAACCGCTCTCCCTTTATGGCGTCTCTTGTCACCGGAGTGATACAAAGCTCCTCCGGATTTATGAACAGCGATCTTATCCCCTTTGACAAGGCGGGGGATGGCGGAAAGCTCTTTGGCAGTCTGCTCGCCTTCCTTGAGGGAGTGAGCCAAGACACGCTTGAAAAAGATGTAGACACCATAAAGAATGTCTACTATCTTATCTCGGACAGCAGAATAATCAAGGATATTGAGGAAAATCCCGATGCCGATATTATGTCCCTGCTCCAGGAAAAGCGGGAGTCGGGAGATGACACTATTGCCTGTATCGTTGATGTCCTTCAGAAAAACGAGCGAACGGCTCCCATCGTGCGGGCGCTCACTGAAATGCTGCTCAGCGCTCTGTCACAAAATGTGACTCTGCCTGACGGAAGCACGGTTAGTGTCAGCTATGATTCGCTGAAGAAGGATATGCAGTCCGTCCTTGATGTTGACCGCGACTCCTACGAAAGCGAGGAGGAGTATGTTGATGCTATCTCAAACAATCTTGATGTAACTCTCAGAGAGAACGGAATTGAGATGGAGGCGGAAATAGTTGATTCCATCGCGGAATACATCAGCGACGAGTACGGAAATGTAAGCGAGCTGACCGATGAGCAGTTTAACGATATTCTTCTGAATTACTACGACGCCTACCTTGAATATGTGGGAAACTGATTTACTTTTAATAGAAAAATGCTTGTCAGCGCACGCTGACAAGCATTTTTTGTTTGTTTTGTTATATTTTATCTCTGAACTGATATTCATAGAGCTTCTTGTATTCTCCACCCTTTGCCAGCAGCTCATCGTGAGTACCGCGCTCTACAATACCCTCCTTATCAAGCACGACGATCTCGTCTGCGTTCTTAACTGTAGAGAGTCTGTGAGCAACCACGATAACCGTTCTGCCGCGGGAAAGCTCCTCAAGCGATGCCTGTATCTGCATCTCGGTGGCATTATCAAGCGCGCTGGTTGCCTCGTCAAGAATAAGCAGCTTCGGATTCTTCAGAAAGACGCGGGCAATAGCTATTCTCTGTCTCTGACCGCCGGAAAGCTTTACTCCCCTCTCACCGACGTGAGTGTCATAGCCATTCTCAAGAGTGGATACGTACTCGTGGATATTAGCCTTTTTTGCCGCGGCGATTATCTCCTCCTCGGTAGCACCATCGGTGCCGTAGGCAATATTGTCACGGACCGTACCGTCAAAGAGGAACACCGTCTGCGAAACTATGCCGATATTCTTTCTCAGGCTATGGAGCGTGATATCCTTTGTATCAATGCCGTCAAGGAGTATCCTACCTTCATTTATCTCATAAAATCTCGGGATAAGATGGCAAAGAGTGCTTTTTCCTCCGCCCGAGGGTCCTACCAGAGCCAGCGTTCTGCCGGCGGGGATATTGAGCGTCAGGTCGGAGATGACCAGCTTATCATTATCGTCTGTGGAATAGCCGAAGGAAACACCCTCAAACACAAGATCACCGCGAATGTCGGTTATCTCACACTTGCCGCTGTCTGTCTCCTCCTCAGCCTCCATGATCTCGCAGAAGCGGGAGAATCCGCTCATACCCTCCTGCAGTTGCTGAAATAGAGCAACAAAGCGCTGGATGGGGTTCAAGAACATAGATATATAGAGAAGGAACGCGGTAAACTCCTCGGCAGTAAGTCTGCCGTTGTAGAGGAACAGTCCGCCCACAAGAACTATGGTGAGATAAAGCACATCCTGTAGCAGCTGCATAATTGCATCAAAGCCGCCAAGCGACTTCATAGCCTCACCCCTGTGCTTACGGAAGAGGGCATTGGTGCCGTTGAACTTACATATTTCCTGTGCCTCAGCGGCATACGCCTTTGTCTCTCTGATACCGCCCACAGAGTTCTCAAGAGTGGAGTTTATCTCGGACATCTGCTTGCGCGATGCCTTCATTGCGCGGCTCATCCTTCTGCGTGAAAGCACGGTAAAAAGAATAATAAAAGGCACAACACCGAACATTATCAGCGTAAGAGTCAGGTCAATGCTGGCAAGAACGGCAAAGGAGCCTATGAACATAAGCACCGCGAGAAACAGATTCTCGGGGCCGTGGTGAGCAAGCTCGGATACCTCCCACAGATCTGAGGTGAGTCTGGTGAGAAGATCTCCCGTCTTGTGATCGTCAAAATATGAGAAAGGAAGTCTCTCATATTTCATAAACAGGTCGCGGCGCATATCTGCCTGCATACGCACGCCCACCATATGACCGTAATAGCCTACGATATACTGACAGATCGCCTTAAGAATATACACGCCTGCTAAGATCAGGGCGGATTGAATAAGGGCATCTATCTGCATATTTCCCGTCTCAAAGCCACCGACGATTCCGCTGGCTATCTTGGGATAAACCAAATTACACAAAGCCACTATAAGAGCGCAAGCCATATCCAGAAGAAACAGTGGAATATGGGGCTTGTAGTAGCTGATAAATCTTTTTATCATATCTTAAATCCGTTTTTGTATAAAAGTTTCTTTTTTTCTTCACTGTCCGCGCCGTCGGGCAGTTTTTTTGCTATAAGCTGTCTTGCATTATCAGAAAAATCAATTTCACCCGAGTCCACAAGGGCATGCATAACCGCGCTTACATCGGCGGAGGAATATCCCTTTGACACCAGGGTAGGAATGATCTTCCTCGGTCCGCGCAGCTTAAGGTTTGCCTCGCTGATAATTATGCGCTCCAGCTGACGCCGCTCGTCAATATAGCCAAGCGACTCCATCTCCTCTATCACAAGCATAACACACTCTCTGCCAAAGCCCTGGCGCAAAAGCTTGGTGGATAGGTTTTTCTTATTGTTATCCGCATAGGCGAGGAGGCTCAGCGCCTTTTTCTTCGCCCTGATGTACTCGTCGTTATGCTTTATAGCAGACAGCTGTACTGAATCAACCGAATCACCCACGCGAGGCGAGCCGATATCCTCATATGTAGCATAATTGACCGTATAACGGGCAGACTCCCCCTCCTCAGCCAAGCCGAGAAGGAGGAGACGGGAATCTTTGATTTCTCTTATATATTTGAGAGTTGTCATATATTAAAGCTCGTCGTCAAAATCCTTGATCTCAAAATCGTCGTCGGTCATAGATCCGCCCTCGTCGTCATTGCCGAGAGACATAACGCGCTCTCTCACGAGAGTCTCAAGCTTACTCATAAGCTCCTTGTCGGACTCAATAAGCTTTCTAACATTCTCCTTACCCTGACCGAGTCTGTCGCCGTCATAATAGAACCAGGCACCGCTCTTCTCAACTATGCCAAGGTTAATAGACATATCAATGATCTCGCTGGACTTGGAAATGCCTGAGCCGTAGAGAATGTCAAACTCAGCAGTCTTGAAGGGAGGAGCAACCTTATTTTTAACGACCTTACATCTGGTGTGAGAGCCGTAAACCTCGGTGCCGTTCTTAAGCGACTCAACCCGTCTTACATCAATACGAACGGAGGCGTAGAACTTAAGTGCCTTACCGCCTGTGGTAACCTCGGGGTTGCCGTACATAACGCCAACCTTCTCACGAAGCTGGTTTGTAAAGATAACGATACAGTTGGACTTTGCGATCGCGCCGGAGAGCTTTCTCATAGCCTGGGACATAAGGCGCGCTTGAACACCCACGTGGGAGGCACCCATATCACCCTCAATCTCCTGGCGGGGAACGAGAGCCGCAACAGAGTCAATAACTATAATATCAATAGCACCCGAGTTTACAAGAGTTTCCGCGATCTCAGGAGCCTGCTCACCGCAGTCGGGCTGGGAAACGAGAAGCTCGTTAATATCAACGCCAAGCTTCTTTGCATATACGGGATCAAGAGCGTGCTCTGCATCAATGAACGCAGCCTTGCCGTCCTGCTTCTGCACCTCGGCAATAACGTGAAGCGCAATGGTGGTCTTACCCGAGGACTCGGGGCCATATATCTCGGTGATTCTTCCTCTGGGAATACCGCCTACACCGAGGGCAAAGTCAAGCGACAGAGAACCTGTGGAAACCGCACTTACGTTCATAGCGGTATTCTCGCCCAGGCGCATAATAGAGCCCTTGCCGTGCTCTCTCTCAATTCTTGCAAGCACGCTCTCAAGAGCCGCGCTTCTGTCACCGGTAGGTGCTGCCTTTTCGGTCGCCTTTTTAGCTTTTGCTGCCATATTTATATCTCCTTAATGGTTATTTTCATCAAAATAGTCTTGCCGCACCGAGAGGACGAATGTTCAGTACAGCCGCAGAGCCCGCGCCAAATACCGCATCCATGCGGCAAACGAAATCAGCAAGCTCCTCATTTTTTACAAACGCCTGTATCGTACCTGCGAATCCACCGCCGTGAACTCTGAACGCACCACCCTTGCCGCAAAGAGCACCGTCTGCCACGCAGAGCGCAAGAGATATGCCCTGCTCTATGGCGTTGTGAGTGGTATACACATTCTGCAGATACTGATAGGAGGATCTGCCCGACGCGAGAATAATCTCATAGAAGGTGTCAAGATCCTTTGCCAAGAGCGCCTCCTTTGCCCTCTCAACCCTGTCATTCTCACGAACAAAGTGAATGGCGCGGAGTATAGCTCTGTCACCCGCTCTTCTACGAAGATGGGGTGTGGCTCTTAAAATATCCTCCTCGGTAAGACCGCGAAGATAGGGCTTGCCAAAATATGCGGCAACCGACTTCATCTCAGCGGGTACGGAGGCGTAGTCCTCGTTAAGTCCTGCGTGGGAGCCGCCCGTATTGACTATACAGAGCGAGTAGCCCGCGTCGGCAAGAGAAAAATCCACCGACTCTACCACAGGATTTGCATTGTCAAGAAAATCAATATATACAAAACCGCCCACAGCGCACGCCATCTGATCCATAAGACCGCAGGGCTTGCCAAAGTAAACATTCTCGGAATACTGAGCGTATTTTGCAATGTCCTGGTTATCAACCTCGCCGTTGTTATAAAGGTGATTGAGTATGTTGCCAATCATAACCTCAAATGCCGCCGAGGAGGAAAGACCGCTACCCTTAAGCACCTCTGTGCAGGAGTAGGCGTCATAGCCGCCAACCTTATGGCCCGCCTGAATAAAGGCGTTTGCCATACCCGCAACGAGAGCGCGGGAGGTAAAGCGTCTGAACTTATCGGGAGAGGAGACGTCGGAGATCTTTATCTGATCTTTGGAATATCCCTCGGAGCAGAATCTGATCAGCCCCTCATCATTCTTTGCCACAACGGCAAGAATATCCCTGTTTATAGCACCTGCCATAACCTTGCCGTGATTGTGGTCGGTATGGTTGCCTATGATCTCGCTTCTGCCGGGGACAGAAAAGACATATATATCTCTGTCATCTCCGTAGTTGCGGACAAATTCGTTTATCGCGTTTATTATGCGCTCACGAGCGTGGTCAAGGTCGGAATAGAGCGCGGAGTATTTTGAGAGCGCGCCCTCGTTAAGAAGTCTGATAAGCTCATTAGCTTTCATTGGCTCTATTACCTTTCGTTTTTTCATATTCTGAAAGCAACTGTCCGTACAGCTCAAGCGCCTCGCAAAGAAGCTCGTCAAGCCCCTTCAAGGTACCGTCGGGACGGTCGGCATACAGAGTACGCGCCCCCTTCTCGTGTCTGAACCAGGTAAGCTGCCTTTTTGCATATCTGCGGGTAGCGAGCTTCAGCGCCTCGGTAGCCTCATCAAGAGAGCATCTGCCCTCTATGTATTCTATAAGCTCCTTATATCCGATAGCCGCCGATGCGGTTGTGTCGGGCGACAGCAGTCCGGCAGAATAAAGCGACTCTACCTCAGACAGCAGTCCCTCTCGCAGCATTATATCTACCCTCTCGTTTACTCTCTTATACAACAGCGCGCGATCATGAAAATCTATGGTGATCATACCCACATAGACCTCCCTCTCGCCGCCCTGACTCTCTCGGTCAAGCAGAGACTTTGGTCTGCCTGTAGAGTCAAATATCTCAAGGGCGCGGATAACCCGCTTTACATTATTCTTGTGTATTTTTTCCGCCGACTCGGGATCAACCTCTCTAAGTCGCTCCCACAAGGCGGTGACGTCATCATCCGTCTTGACAGAGGCAAGCAGCCTCTCTCTGTATTCGGGGTCGCTCTCGGGTGCATCCTGAGATAGCGGTCTGGCAACAGAATCTATATACAGACCCGTTCCGCCAACGAATATAGGAAGCTTTCCCCTCCCGATGATCTCTCGCGCGCAGGCAATGGCAGACACGCGATAGCTCTCAACACTGTAGCTCTCGGTGGGAGAAAGAAAATCTATAAGATGGTGAGGAACTCTCGCCCTCTCCTCCTCCGTAGCCTTTGCAGTACCAATATCCATACCGCGATAGACCTGCATAGAATCACAGGAGATGATCTCTGCAGAGAGATGCTCGGCAAGAGCGAGGGAAAGAGCGGTTTTACCCGATGCGGTCGGGCCGGTTATCGCGAGGGCAAATATCATTTGATGGTATCCTCAAGCCAGGCAATAAGATCGGCAAAGACCTCATCTCTGTTAGTTTCATTAAACAGCTCGTGGCGTGCGCCGGGATAAAGCTTCAGCTCCACGTCAGCGCCATTGCTCTTAAGATTGTCAAAGACATATCTTACACCTTTACCGAAGCCGCCCACGGGATCCTCCTCACCGCTGATAACCAGGGTGTGCAGATCCTTTGGGAATCCGGCGAACCAATCCTTGTGATTGCAGTTGCCGAGAAAGTGGAAAAGATCCTCGTATGCAGCAAGGGTGAAGATAAAGTCGTTTTTAGGATTGCCAACTCTGTCAGCAACCATAGAGGGATCGCGTGTGAGCCAGGCTCCGTCACCCTCTGCGGGATCAAAGCCCTTGTTATAGCCGCCGTCAGCAAGAGAGCAGATGAACTTTGAACGATGTCTCTCACCCTTAATAGCGCGCAAAAGCTTTACCAACATAAGTCCCGCGCCTGTTGCGGGGTTAGGACCTGCGGTGCCGTGAATGATAAGTCCGTCAATGCTGTCGGTATACTTGGGCGCATAGAGTCTTGCGATAAACGAGCCCATGCTGTGGCCGAGAAGAATAACCGGTACACCGGGGAACTCAACACGGATGAGATCATTCATCTTCTTTACATCGTCAATAACATAATCGTATCCGCCGCGGCTGGCAAAGAAGCCGTAATCCTCGGCAGAGGAAACGCTGTCGCCGTGGCCGAGATGATCGTGACCCGCAAGGGCAAAGCCAGCGCCGCAAAGCGCGTCTGCAAGCAGCTTATATCTGCCGATATAGTCCATCATACCGTGAGAGATCTGCACCACCGCGCGAACATTGTTGTCGGAGGGTATAAAAAGCTCTGCGTGGATAGTGTTCTTACCGTCGCTTGACGGGAAAGTGATGTCCTTGTGAAGATAATTCATACCGATCTCCTTTGTTTTATGATTTTAGTTGTGTTTTTTTCAAAAAATCAGTTGGCAAGGAAGGCGTTTATCTCTTCCTCGGTGGGAATAGATGAGCCCGCGCCGGGACGGGTAATAGTAAGAGCTGCAGCAACATTACCGTACTTTATAGCCTCCTTGATATCACCGCCATTACGGAGGTACTCAAGGGTCATAGCCGCGGTAAAGGCATCACCTGCACCCGTGGGGTCAACAAGCTTGTCTGCTCTGACTGCGGGGAAGGTGTTATAACGCTTGCCGTCATAGAGGAATGCGCCTCTGGCACCCTGCTTGATAACAACATTCTTAGCCTTAGCCTTTCTTGCAATAGCAAGAGCCGCGCGCAGAGAGGTCTCCATACTTGTAGGAAGGATGCCTGTAAGCTCAAGCGCCTCCTGCTCGTTGGGAGAGAATACCTCAACGGGGGGAAGCTTCTCAAGGTCAAGCTCCTTGGATGCGCCTGCAGCGTCGATGAAGATGGGAATACCCTTGGAAGCGGCAACCTTAGCGGCAGCAACTACCATATTGAAGGGGATCTCAAAGCCGAGGTAAAGAGCATCGGGCTGGCACTCGAATGCCTCCATAATGATCTCGGTGGTAAGCTCAGCGCCTGCACCGGGGAAGAGGACGCTTCTGGACTTGCCGTCGCCCTCCTTCATAACAACCGCAAGACCTGTGGGGTTGTCGTGGTCAACCTTGATGTAGGAGGTGTTGAGACCAACCTCCTTGTAGTAGTTGTAAAGCTTCT
>JAZSIK010000061.1:0-4822 GCA_045533775.1 Eubacteriales bacterium | reverse complement strand
CGGCCTTGGTAAGGCAGCCGAGGTTCCCGATGCGATCCGCAAGGGAATTGAGGATGCTAAGAAAAATATGATCACTGTATCTCTCAACGGATCCACTATTCCTCACGATGTAATCGGTGAGTACGGCGCAGGTAAGGTTCTTCTTAAGCCCGCCGCTCCCGGTACCGGTATTATCGCAGGCGGTACTGTTCGTACCATCCTTGCTCTCGCCGGCATCAAGAACATTCGTGCAAAGTGCCTTCGTTCCTCTAACCCCACTAACGTGGTAAAGGCTACCTTTGAGGGTCTTAAGGCTCTCAAGACTGCTGAGGAAATCGCAGCACTTCGTGGTCTCAACGTTGAAGACGTAAAGGCATAAGGAGGGTTTCATAATGGAAAACGTAAAAGTAACTCTCGTAAAGAGCCTTATCGCTTGTAGCAAGAAGCAGATCGCAACAGCGGCTACTCTTGGCCTCAAGAAGCCCGGCGACAGCAGCGTTCAGAAGAACGACGCTTGCCTCCAGGGTAAAATCAAAGTAATTTCTCACCTTGTTAAGGTTGAAACCGTTTAATCGGAATTGAAAGGAGGACAAACACATGAAGCTCCATGAACTTTCACCCGCGGCTGGCTCCGTAAAGGAAGGCTTCCGTAAGGGTAGAGGCGCAGGTTCCGGCAACGGAAAGACGGCCGGCAAGGGCCACAAGGGCCAGAACGCTCGCTCCGGCGGTGGCGTAAGACCCGGTTTTGAGGGAGGTCAGCTTCCTCTTTACAGAAAGCTTCCCAAGAGAGGCTTTAACAACTCTCGCTTTGGCACAGCTTATGCTGTAGTAAATGTAAAGTCTCTTAACAAGTTCAACGACGGCGACGTAGTTGACTGTGCTGCTCTTCTTGCTGCAGGTATCATTAACAACGCATTTGACGGTGTTAAGGTTCTCGGCGAGGGTGAGCTCACCAAAAAACTCACTGTTAAGGCGGCAGTCTTCTCCGCTTCTGCTAAAGAGAAGATTGAGGCAGTAGGTGGAAAGACTGAGGTGGTATAATGCTTCAGACATTAAAGAACGCTTGGAATACCAAAGAGATCAGATCTAAGATTCTCTTTACTCTTTTCATCCTTTTGCTTTACCGCGTAGGTACGGTTATTCCCGTTCCCTTCGTAGAGGCTCACGACTTTGCAGAATCTCTTAATGGTACTATCCTTGAGTACATGAACGTACTCTCCGGTGGTTCCATGGGTGCAATGACATTATTCGCACTTGGCGTACAGCCTTATATCAACGCATCAATTATTATTCAGCTTCTCGCTGTTGTATTCCCCTCTCTCGGAGAGCTTGGTAAGACCGACAAGAAGAAGATGAATCTTATTACCAGAATCGTAACTGTTGTACTTGCTGTTGTTACTGCTATCGGATATTATTTCCTTCTCAGAAACGGAAACCAGTCTGCTGGTGTTGAGACATTCCTCACCCACAACGCTTATAATGGCAACATGGCTTGGTTCTACGGTATCGTAATCGTAGTTTGCTATACTGCAGGTGCATCTCTGGTTATGTGGCTCGCTGAGAGAATCAACGAGCGTGGAATTGGTAACGGCATTTCAATGATCCTCTTTGCGAACATTGTATCTGCTGTTCCTTCCTTCGTAATCAACCTTGTAACCATGGTAATTGATACCTTCGGCTTCCCCATTGACGGTGTACTCCGCGGTATCATCGCTGCTGTATTCGCAGTTCTTCTTGTCGCTTTCCTTATTGCACTGATTGCTTTCGTAATCTATGTAACAGGCTCCGAGAGAAGAATCCCCGTTCAGTACGCAAAGAAGGTTGTTGGACGTAAGATGTACGGTGGTCAGAGCACAAACCTGCCCATCAAGCTGAACATGACCGGCGTTATGCCCATCATCTTCGCTTCTTCTATCGTATCCTTCCTTCCCACCGTTTTCCAGATCCTGGAGAGCGCAGGCGCATACAAGGCTGACAGCGGTTGGGCAACCTTCGCTGACATTATCGGTTCCAACGGTGTTGTTTACCCCATTATGCTCTTCATCCTTATCATTGCATTTGCATACTTCTACACTCAGATCACCTTTGATCCCATTGAGGTTGCAAACAATCTTAAGAAGAACGGCGGTGCCATTCTCGGTATCAGACAGGGTAGACCTACCGCTGATTATATCAGAAAGATCCTGAACAAGATCACCCTCGCAGGTGCACTCTTCCTCGCATTTATTGCGATCCTTCCCACCATTCTTGGACCTCACGTGTTCAGATACCTCTTTGAGTGGATTTATCAGGGTGCTACCGATCCTGCGGTTATCGCACAGGATTACTTCTCTGGTTTCTACGGTCAGTACTTCGGATATACCTACGAGCAGTGCCTTGAGCTTGCACAGCAGGCTGTTGTCAGCAACGCAGCTCAGAACGCATCCGTTCTCGTAAGCGTATTCTCCTTCGGTGGTACTACCATCCTTATCGTAGTAGGTGTTGCAATTGAGCTCTTCAGAGAGCTTGAGGCTCAGCTTACTATGCGTAATTACAAGGGCTTCCTTAACTAATTAAAGGGATCCCCGAGGTAACACAAATGAAAATAATTTTTCTTGGTGCTCCCGGCGCCGGAAAAGGAACGCAGGCGGATAGAGTTTCGGTAAAACTTGGTATTCCTACCATCTCCACCGGAGCTATCATCCGCGCAGCGCTCCAGAACGGCACTAAAATGGGACTTGAAGCCAAAAAATTTATTGAAGCAGGCGCACTTGTACCCGACAGCATCGTTATCGGAATAGTAAAAGAGCGCCTGTCTGAATCGGACTGTGACAAGGGTTATATCCTTGACGGATTCCCTCGTTCGGTACCCCAGGCGATTGCACTTGAAGAAATGGGCGTTCAGCTTGACAAGGTTATTTCCTACGAGATCTCTGATGAGGAAATCGTGGAGAGAATGTCAGGCAGGCGCGTTTGCTCAGGCTGCGGCAGGACCTATCACATCAATCACCTCCCCTCAAAGAGCGGTGACGACTGTGAATCCTGCGGCACAAGACTCAGCATCCGCGCAGATGACGCACCTGATGTTGTGCGATCACGCTTGGAGGTATATCACTCAACTACCGAGCCCCTCAAGGATTATTACCGTGAGCGCGGCATGCTCTGTGCAGTAGATGCGACAGAGGGTATTGAGGAAATTACAAAGCGTACTTTTGAGGCTCTTGAATTATGATAATTATCAAAAATTCTGAGCAAATACGACTTATGCGTCAGGCCGGCAGGATCACCGCAGAGGCACTTATGGTTGCCCGTGATGAGCTCCGCGCCGGTATGACGACTAAGGAGTTGGACACAAAGATCCGCCGCTTTATTGAAAAATGCGACGCAACACCCACGTTTCTTGGATATAACGGCTTCCCCGGGAGCGCGTGTATCTCTCTGAACGATGAGGTCATACACGGAATACCCTCTGATAAGGTAATTATCAAGGAGGGAGATATCGTGAAGGTTGATGTCGGAGCTCGCTTCCGCGGCTATAATGGCGACAGTGCAAGAACGTTTGCGGTCGGCAAGGTAAGCGATGAGGCTCTGAGGCTTATGTCGGTCACTGAACAAAGCTTCTATGAGGCGATGAAGGTTGCAAAAGCCGGAAATCGTATCGGGGACATTGGACACGCGGTGGAAAGTTTCGTCATTTCAAATGGCTTCTCGGTTGTGAAAGAATATACCGGTCACGGAGTCGGAGCTGAGCTCCACGAGGATCCCTCAATACCTAACCACGGTAGAGCGGGCAGGGGAGCAAGGCTGTATCCCGGTATGACACTTGCCATTGAACCCATGGTAAATGCAGGCGTGGAAACAATTAAGGTACGCAAGGACGGTTGGACGGTGGTTACTGCGGACGGAAAGCTCTCCGCCCACTATGAAAACAGTATTGCCATCACCGAATCCGATCCGATAATTCTTACCGAAATAGGATTTGATTAACTGATTAGGTCAATTAGGAGGATAACTTCTTGGCAAAGAACGATTTAATTGAGTTTGAAGATTGCGTCGTTGTGGAGGCACTTCCCAACACAGTCTTTAAGGTAAAGCTGCCCAACGGTCACATTGTTACCGCGACTATTTCGGGCAAGCTTCGTATGAACTATATTAAGATTCTCGTTGGTGATAGCGTTACCGTTGAGGTTTCGCCCTATGATATTTCTAAGGGCCGTATCACCTGGAGAAAGAAGTAATATTACTGAAAGGAAAGGTATTAAAAATGAAAGTTAAGCCTTCCGTCAAGAAAATTTGTGAAAAGTGCAAGATTATCAAGAGACACGGTAAGATCATGGTAATCTGCGAGAATCCCAAGCACAAGCAGCGTCAGGGCTGATAAGCGGATTCTGAAGCAAATTTGAAGACATTAAACTAACAAAGGAATAAAAAACGAAAACGAACGCAAAGCTGGTGTTGATATTCCCAATAACAAGCGTGTGGAAATCGCGCTTACTTATATCTACGGTATTGGTCTTAAGAGCGCGCAGGATATCCTTGCTAAGACAGGCGTAAATCCTGATACCCGCGCAAAGGATCTTACCGAGGGTGAGATCGCGGCTCTTCGTGATGAGATTGAAGCTAACTACAACGTAGAGGGTGACCTCCGTCGTGAGACAGCTCTTAACATCAAGAGTCTCGTAGAAATTAATTGCTATCGCGGTACCAGACACAGAAAGGGTCTCCCTGTAAGAGGTCAGCGTACTAAGACTAACGCAAGAACAAGAAAAGGTCCCGCAAAGACCATCGCTAACAAGAAGAAGTAAGAAAGGTGACGAAAAATGGCAGCAGTAAAAAAGGTTGTTAAAAAGCGTCGTGAGCGCAA
>JAZSIK010000039.1:0-11716 GCA_045533775.1 Eubacteriales bacterium | reverse complement strand
CCTTCCGCCCCTGCCAAAAAGCCGAAGTTTTTACTTCGGCTTTCTTTTTTATTGGCAGTTGCGGATTGAACTCTCACCCGGGTTCTCCGACGGCTCGCAAGCATAGTCGTATCACGCGCGACTATCTTCGCTTCTGCTACTCCTTGCCTTGCTCGGGCGCGTCACCAAAAACAGTTCTCAACTGTTTTTGCCTCGCTTACCTTCCGCCCCATCTTGCAACCACAAATTCAGCTCTTGCTTTGTCAATTGCTTTAAGGCTTAAAATAGGAGCCGGCGCATCGGTCGCTTGGCTCCTTTATTTTTTTGTTGCATTTGACGATGGGTTGTGATATAATATAAGAAAACAAACAAAAAGAGGCAAAAAATATGATTTCAAAGGAAACGGTAGAGATTGTGACAGGCTTCCGTGATGAGCGTGAGTGGGCTCAATTTCACAATCCGAAGGATCTTGCTATATCGCTAAGTCTGGAGGCGGCAGAGCTGCTGGAGGTGTTCCAGTGGAGCGGAGACGATCTTATTTGTGACGGTAAGCTTGACAAGATAAAGGAGGAGCTTGCCGACGTGCTTTGCTACTCTATACTTATGGCAGACAGATGCGGTCTGGATATGGATGAAATAATACGCGAGAAGATGAAGAAAAATGCTGCAAAATACCCCGCTGAGCTTTCCCGCGGACACAAAGAAAAATATACCGAGCTTAAGGCCCTCGGCAGGGAGGAAAAATAGTTATGGAAATGAGACTGTTAATACTTTTGCTAGTGGTGATCAGCACCGCATATTCGGTTCTGCTTAATCTGTACAAGCGCCGTTCGGCAACAAATCCCATCCCCGACAGCGTAAAGGATGTGTATGATGACGAGAGCTACGAAAAGTGGCGCAGATACAACGCCGAGCACTCCAGCCTGGATCTTATCTCCTCGCTGATCTCGGGAGCTGTGAGCCTTATTTTGCTTGCAACAAATGTCTATTCTGCCTTTGCTTCCCTCTTCCCTACCGATTGGTTCGGCTTTGGAGTGCTGGCTGTCATTTTGCTGGACACCGTTGTAAGTCAGATAGTACATGTGTTCTTCAGCTACTATTCCACCTTTACCATTGAGGAAAAATACGGCTTCAACAAATCTACAAAAAAGACCTTTATTTTTGATAATATACGCGGCTTTATATTAAACTTTGTACTTATGGCATTTCTCGCTATGATACTCGCTCTGCTGCACACCTGGCTCGGAGATGCGCTGATCATCCTGTTCGCTGCGGTTATGTTCCTCTTTGGTCTTCTGATCTCCTTCCTCTACCCCATTCTCAGCCGTGTCGGCAACAAGTTTACCTCTCTTGAGGAGGGCGAGCTGCGCACGAGACTGATGGAGCTGCTGGAAAGTCACGGCTACAAGGTTCGTGACATCAAGGTGATGGATGCCTCCCGCAGAACAACCAAGCTGAACGCATACTTTACAGGCTTTGGTTCTACAAAAACCATCGTTCTATACGATAACCTGGTAAATGCTATGACAACCGACGAGATCTGCGCTGTGTTTGCCCACGAGCTTGGCCACGGAATCCACCGTGATACACTTAAAATGCAGATAATGAACATACTGAACTTTCTCATTATGGCGGTGCTTGCCTGGGTAAGCGTAAGCTTTGTGACCCTGCACGATGCCTTTGGCTTCATCGGCATAAATTACGGCTTTGCCATCATTCTTACCGGTATTTTTCTCTCCCTGACCAACCCGCTCAGCTCTATGATGATCAACGCGTACAGTCGCAAGGCAGAATACCGAGCTGACAGACAGGCAGTTAAGGAGGGCTACGGTGAGGCTATGATAGGCGCGCTGAAAAAGCTGGCGAGAGAGAACTTTGCCGAGCTGGCACCCACAAAAATCAGCGTACTGCTTGAGTACAGCCATCCCCCGCTTGCCGAAAGAATATCGGCAGTAGAAAAGCTCATCAAGGAGGAAAATACTGCAAAATGAAAACAAAGGTTTACTTTTCAAGAACAATAAGCGCAGAAAAGGTGCTTGAGCTATACAAGCTGCTTGGCAAAAATCTGCCCGGAAACGTTGCTATAAAGGTTCACTCCGGAGAAAAGGGCAACCAGAACTTTCTCCGCCCCGATTTCTGGAAGCCTGTTGTAGAATATGTAGGAGGCACCGTCGTTGAATGCAACACAGCCTATGAGGGCGAGAGAAACGTAACCAAAAAGCACATAAAGCTTTTCCGCGATCACGGCTGGACAGAATACTTTAATGTTGATCTGCTTGACGCCGAGGGTCCTGATATGCAACTTGATATTCCGGACGGCGCGGTAATAAAGAAGAACTTTGTAGGTAAAAACATAGAAAAATACGACTCTATGCTGGTGCTTTCCCACTTTAAGGGACATCCTATGGGCGGCTACGGCGGAGCCCTGAAGCAGCTATCTATCGGTGTGGCTTCTTCCTTTGGTAAGGCATACATTCACGGAGCGGGCGTGCCCGAGAACATATGGAGCGCCGACCACGACTCCTTCCTCAGATCTATGGCGGATGCGGCAAGCTCTGTCGTGGACTATTTTGGCGGCAACATTCTCTATGTTAATGTTATGAAAAATATGAGCGTAGACTGTGACTGCTGTGCCGTGGCAGAGGATCCCTGTATCGCAGATATCGGCATCCTTGTTTCAGACGATCCCGTTGCTATTGATCAGGCCTGCGTTGATCTGGTTTATGCCTGCTCTGACCCTGGCAAGCCTCATCTTATTGAACGGATTGAGTCACGCAACGGAACTCTTACCATTGAGGCTGCCGCAAATCTCGGTGTAGGCAGCCGCGAATACGAGCTTGTTGAGGTGGAATAACTTTTCTTCTTGACAGAACGTGATTTTTTATGTACAATATATCTATCTCAGCTTTATTACTCAGACAGGAGGGACTAATATGAGGTCCGACCGCATTTATACTATAATGACTAAAAGGCAGAATCTTCCCCTCAGAGTGCAGAGAGGTCACTTTGCCACCAGCCATAGCCATATAAACTACTTTATTGATGTGACTATGCAAAAATCCCGCCTCTCCGAGGCCAAGGCAGTAGCCGACGAGATCCTCTCCTACTATCAGACCACTACCGTTATTGACACCATTCTCTGTCTTGACGGTATGCAGGTCGTTGGCACCTGTCTTGCCGAGGCTCTGACAAACAACAACTTTATGAATCTCAATGCCCACAAGACTATCTACGTTGTAACTCCAGAGTATACCTCGGGCAGCCAGATCATCTTCCGCGATAATATCTCACCTGCCATCACAGGCAAAAACGTGCTTATCCTTGCCGCGTCGGTCGTAACAGGCTATACTGCAAAATCCGCTATTGAGGCTATCACCTACTACGGTGGCCGCGTCGCAGGCATTGCGGGAATATTTGCCACCGTTGACAGCTATCTTGGTTACAACGTGGTATCCGCCTTCAACCCCAACGACCTGCCCGAATACAGCTCCTTTGCTCCCCACGAGTGTCCTATGTGCCGCAGAGGCGAGCGACTTGAGGGTCTGGTAAACAGCTTTGGATTCTCAAAAATCTGATGTTTATTTAGAAAAGCCGACGGGCTGACCCGTCGGCTTTTTTTATTTTTTAAGTGTGAACCTGTAAAACAGATTTGTAAGTGTGAGCAATCCCGCCGCAAGAATAAAGTAGAAGCCAAAACCATTGGTAAGGAAGCCTGCCATAAGAAATGCGCAAGCCAGGGCGGTAAGGCTCTCGGGGAGGAAGTCGCGATCCTTTTTTAGAATGATAAACAATCCGAGCGCAAATGCTCCCGCCGCAAGCAAAAGGCGAATAAGCATCTGAACGAAGGCAAGCGCGGGCAATTCAAAGAGAAGAAAATCTCCCGTAAAGATCAGGCATCCCTCAATAAAAACGAAAGCAACACCAAGCAACATCACTACCGAGCTGACAAGGATATTGAGCACTCTGCTGAAGGTCTTCATCTGAAATTACCTCCTATAATGGTCTGACAAAGCTCGGAGGTAATAAAGTCGCAGAGTATAACACCCGCTACATCCCTCTCGGGCAGATTGTCTATGAGCCAGGGATTAATAACCGCAGCAGGCAGACCTGCGTAGGTGGGAGGAAAGGCATCGGGATAATAGCAGCTGGCAAAGTTCAGCACCAGGCTGTATTCCCCGGATTTTGCAATTTCAAGAGCCGCCTCTATATCCGCGATCTTAGTTTGCGCATCATTAACACGATAGTGATCCTGTACATACAGCTCGCCAAGAGCAAAGGAGGCAGAGTCTGCCCAGCCGTTATTAGCGGCAACGCCGACGGTAGATCCGGGATATCTTGAGATTATGTGTATTTTACCTCTCGCCTCGCCAACCGTCTTGGGCAGCGTGTTTGAGCGACTCACAAGCTCACAGGACAGGAGTATCTGCTCCAGCTTTTCGGTAAAACCAATATCCGAGCCTGTGGGGTCAGCATCCTCCTTTATTGAAACGATAAGGAACTCACCGGGATTTTCCCTAAGAAATTTGCTCATATCTGCAAGAACATCCTCAAAGCCGACACCCTGGTCAACAAAGCTATGCACCACATCAAGCTCGTTGTTGTTAAGCTTCAGTCTGATGTCAAAAAATCTGACACCCAGCGTCAGCTGCTCACCAACCGTAAGAGACTGGCACTTACCGGACAGATCGGCTATTGAGTGAGTGGCGCCCGAGTCGTGAGTGCCGGGAATAGAAAGCGTGTTCAATGCTCTGCCGTCATCAAGCTCTGTCATCCATGCGCCACCGCTCACCCTCGCGCTCTGAAGCGGCAGGGCGGCAAAAAGCGACAAAAGACAGACCAGGATCATAACGGAGATTTTAATGATTACAGATTTATTCATTGTACTACTCCTTAACCTTCAAATTATAAAGCGTACGGTATATCTCATAATCTATGGCAAGATTTCCCCTACCGACGCCAAGCTCCACATCAGGCTTTACAACGCCGTGAAAATCGCTGCCACCGCTCTCACAAAGACCGAACTCGCGAGCGATCTGCTTTGCCTCGGCTATGGTGGCGTCCGAATAGGATGAGTGCATCGTCTCAATTCCCACAAGTCCCGCATCTATCAGCTCGGGCAGCATTTCTCTAAGTCGCTCTGGCGTTGCCTCCTTCAGCGGATGGGCAACAACGGGCAGAGCCCCTATCTCGCGCAAAAATCTTACCGTTTCTGCAAGACCGAGTCTTTTGGGTGGAACATATATGCCAAGCCTCTCGTCAAGCAGCCTGTCAAACGCCTCACGAACGCTGCTGACATATCCCGAGGCGACAAGCTCGGCAGCTATATGAGCTCGGTTGGCATTGCCCTTTACATTTCTCGCCTTAACTGCCGAATAATCTATACGGTAGCCCATTTCAGCGAGCTTTTCAACCAGACGAATATTGCTCTTCTCTTTTAGGATTATATACTCCTCGCAGAGTCGCTCTATTCTATCATAATGCTCGGGATCTATAAACAGACCGAGCAGGTGAAACTCCCTGCCCTGATATTCGGTAGAAAGCTCAACTCCCGCCACCGCCGTGACACCCTGTCGCTCTGCCTCTGCCATAAAGGCAGGCAGACCTGTTGTGGTATTGTGATCGGTGAGGGCGATAACAAGATTTTTCTCCCTCGCCGCCGAGATAAGCTGGGCGGGGGTATAGCTACCGTCAGAATGATTGGTATGCGTATGAAGATCGCAATACATATTATACCTCTTACATTTCAATATGCCGATTTAGTTGATAAAGATTTTAAGACAAAGCTGTATGCTTGAATATCCGATCGCACAGAAAAACAACGCGCCGAACAAATCTAAAATAAATGAATCAATGCGCTTGGTAACGGGATGAATGCGGAAAAGAACAATCGGAGCTCCATAGGTCACCAGACTATCCATAACTCCGCTTACAAGCGCGATAACCGCCGTTACGGCGCAAAGGGCTATCTGCAGAGTGCATATTGCCGGGGTAAGCTCTCTGACAAATCCAAGCAGCAATGTCAATCCGAGGGTTACAGGATAAAGCAGAGTAAAGACTTTGTTCAGGTGATACAAAACACCCAAATTATTCTCCTCGTGTATGCTCTGGTACCACCAGAGGTTTTTTGCACCGCGCATCTGTCGTCTCAGAGTTCTTTCCCGCCTTTTCAGCTTGCGGCTCAGATAATCAATAAAGTTTACCCTGAACAGAAAGTAATAAATCGGATGAACAAGCATAAACAAAAGAGAAACAAAATAAAACAGAGATACATCCTCATCATAAAGCTGAGGATTTTCCATCATAAACACAGACAGAGCTACGAGCAATCCACCGCCGCCAAGACAAATCGCGGTCAGAAGATGGCCGAGATATTGCTTTATTATCGCTGCCACGATGTTAAAAAGTCCAACGCCCATAACAAGGCAGCCGAGTATAGTGAGGATCGGCCAGCCTCCCGTAAAGGAATCATCTCCCTTTATCACCATATAGATTATAAAACCGATAAGCGGCAAAATAAAAGCAAAAATACCTAATGCGACAAGAAAACCGTATCCTATGGGATGCCTCCTCTTAAACGCCGCGTCAGATTGCGGTGTAAAGTAGCTCAGGATCTCCGCTTTTGATTTTCGTTTTTTGTTTTTCACAGAAACCTCCCGAGCTTACTTCTGCTCAAGATAAGGCTTGATCAGCTGAGTCCATACGGCGAGGCCCTTGGTATTAAGATGCAGACCGTCGTCGCTATACTCACGAATGAGATGATCGTTCTCATCTGCAATCAGGGAGAAAAGATCAAGATATGTAGCGCCCCGTCCTTCAGCAAGAGCGCGGATCTTGGGGTTAATGGCAATTATTTCAGCCGTGGTTTTATCAAGCTTTATATGAGAGTATTCCTCAATCTGTTCGTTCTGCGGTATGATTGACATGCAATACAGGTCAACCTGGGGCAGAGCCGAATAAATCTCGTCTATTATCTGCTCATATCTTGTGAGTATCTCGCTTTGAGAGACGCCGCCGTTAATATCGTTTGTACCTATCATTAATACGATTACCGAGGGGGATATGTCAAAGAGAGAGACCTTAAGCCTTCTCAACACGCCCGAGGTAGTATCACCTCCGATGCCCCTGTTATAGCAAGCGCGGGAGAGGTCGGCATAGTGATCATCAAGAATATACAGGTCGGTAATAGAATCACCGATAAAGACTATCTGTCCCTTTGCCGCATTCACATTCTGAACAGAATATGCAGCCACCTTGTTGTCATAGTAAATCTGCATGTCAGAGCGATTGTCCTCAGGTACCGCGGGTCTGCAAAGGAGAAAAACAATCATCAGCGAAAGCAATAAAATAAGCAATATCACCGCGATATTTATAATCATTTTTGCATTAAGCTTAAAGGGGATAGCCTTCATTCTTCATTCCTCTTTTCTTTTTTTATTCTGATTTTCCTTGCGGTCAGGTCATAGCTGATACCGAGAAGCCAGCCGACCGTACTGTCATCACAGCTGCCGTCAAGAGCGACGGTAAGCCAATGGGTCTTGTTCATATGATAGGCTCTGAAAACGCCCGGCTCGGTGCCCACCAACGAATCTATAACCTCAGGCGCGCACTTGAGATTCAGAACGTCAACACTTCCCTCTCTTTTGGGGATGAGCTTGCAATATGAAATATTCATAGCTATGGCAAACCACTTGCCGCTGTCCCTGTGCCGAAAGACACCTGTCTCAAAATCCTCCTCAAAGGGATAGTCTGCAGAGACGCCGTATGTATCCAAAACCAGTTCTTCAAACTCTTTTCTTGTCATTTTCTTATCCTTGATCTGTTGCTTTTTATCAAACCAAACTCAAAATAAACATCTTCATTTCTTTGAAACGTCGTAAAAACAAGGCGAAAACTTGGCATTTTGACAAGTTTTATTTACATATATCCCTTGTTTTGCTTGGAACAGTCGTTTGTTCTTATTGCCTTGCTTCTTGTTTTCTTAGATTATATACCTCATGGGGGTAAAGCGTATTCCGTTCATCTGCTGCTCCTCACTCTGCACAACGAAGCCGATCTTCAGATAAAACGGCAGACCGTACGGGGAGGAATTGAGTGTAAGCGCATCAAGGGTGGGGTTTTCTTCCAATACATCCTTCAAAAGATGATTAAAAATCGCCCTCGCAATTCCCATCCTGTGATACTCTCTCCTTGTAAACACAAGATTTATATGCGTTTTATTGCTTCTCATTCCTATCAGAGAAATCATTTTCTCTCCGTCAAAGGCGGCGTATATAGGGCACTTACCCAACCGAGCATTTTTCAGATACTCGGGATTTTCCACAATATCCCTCTTGAAGCTCTCAACACCTTCGTGGCCATAGTCTGGCGCCTCAAATTGCATAAACACCTCAAGAGCAAGCTTCATTGCCTCGTCAACCTCCTCTGAGGTAATTTTTCTGATAACTATGTTTTCCATTTCTGTCCTCCGAGGATGTTTCTATAAAATAATTATATCAAATACGGCATTTCAAGTCAACTCCTTTTTGCCAAAAGATAGCTTGCCCCAAAATCCTTTGCTACCCGAGTCAAGACCTATAAGCTTCCGTTTTGATCAGTAAATACATGACCGCTTGGTGTATTCACTAAAGGACGGCAGCGAGATAACGGTTTCGCTTTGAGGAAAAATAGAAACGTCCCCGAATAGCACCGGGGTGTGATGCTGTTCGGGGATTTCGTTTATTCAACGCTTAGAAGATTGATTTTTTCTTTCTTCAAAAGGAATGCATATGCCACAAGGGATACGAGGCTATCAAAGGCGTTTCCAATACCAAATAGCAAAGCGATGCCTGTGAGCGTGGGAGTCCACACATTGGTGACGTAAAGAATGAATGCAATACCATAATATATCGTGTTCGTTACGACGGATTCAAACAGCATATAATTCGTCTTGCCGAGTCCATAGAAGGTTGAGTCAAACACGTTCTGAACGGCATAAAGTACATAGAATCCTACAAGAAGGATTACCAAACCGAACAGCTTATCCACATCGGTAAAGCAAAGTACGTGTGTCATAAACGGTTTCCATAACGGGATGGTGGCAAACCACAAAACCGAAATAAATGCCGTGATACCGAAGTAGCCGAGTGAGTTGCGACGGACATTCTCTTTATCGGTCGATACTTCTTGCTTGATCAATTCACCGAGCTGAAGCACGGGCAGAAGGAGCCATCCCCAAATGAAGTTATTGGCTACCCAGTAGGTGCCTTGCTCCCCAACCACATTGACCATACGGGCAATCATCACCATATAAGCAACGTTACGAACAAGCGATTCTACGCCTGAAATGCCACCGACCTTGGCAAATTCTTTTGTCCAAATAAAGTTGAGCTTAGCCTTTCCAAACACCTTGATGCCTTCTTTTGCGAGAAGGACGAGCAATACGGCAAGCAGAAGAGCATTTACAATAATATTGGAATAGCCAATTCCGTTCACACCGAGATTTGCCGACACAGGCAATGCTGAAACAAGGAAGGTGTCGGACACAAGGCACAGCACAAGCTTTGCTCCGGTAAGAGCATAAAGGTATTTACTCTTGTTGACGGTGACCAGCGCAACGAGCGCAAACTGTGTAAGAATTGAAAAGATGTTTGCAATGCTCTCAATGCGTATGTAAGAGGCGGAGGCATCAATAATACTTGCATCGGTAGCCATAAGCTTCAGCATCGGCTCTGCAAAGATCAGCACCACGGCAGAAAGAACAGCATATACGCCAAGCGAGATCAGCATGCCTGTTCTCACGCGGTTTGAGAATTCGTCTTTATCATCCTTCACCTTTCCTATGAAATAAAACAGCGGAAGGATGATTGCCTTGTTCATTATCTCGTAAAGTATATTCACCCACGAAAGCTTACCTGCGATTGAGAAGGAATACTCTCCCGGTAACTGACCGAGGAAGAATACGCGTACGGTGGTATAGATCGTCGGAGCAAGTCCGAAGACGAGGAGTGCTGCAAAGAGCTTGTAATTGATTCGGCTGAGCGACAGTTTGATTTTGGAAAACATATCGGTTTCCCCCTCTTCAAATATTAGTAAAAAGGACAAAAGAAAAAGCATCTACACATAAGCGCAGACGCCGAAAAAGATGCCAATTATCCCATCGTTTGACAAGCCTGCGACCAAAAGTGCATTTCGCCGGAAGTTACCGCAAGTCTGTCAGGTTCGCGGTAAGTTTCCCAATTGCCGAAGCAACCGCTTAAGTCACTATTTACTTGCCTATATTATATCACAGGACAAAAGAAAAAACAATATTTTTTGCAAATTCATTTCTTGAACGATTACACTCCTTGAACGATAGCACATCCGCCGTTCTTGTCTTGCTGGGACAGAGAGTGGCGGATTTATCGTTTGTAAAAGAAAAACACCCTAAAAACCATCAAAATCGGTAGTTTTAGGGTTAAAAAGTAAAATCCCATAGCCGAAATTGTATTGACTATGGAATTGTTTTTGGTTGCACACGTGGGCGGTTAAAAGAACCCTATGTCTTTTATGTACTTTTGCTCCATCAATTTATGAAGATCCAAGATATATTTTTCCACCGATTTGAATTATCAATGTTTTCAATGCAAATTTTGAGGGCTGGCAGATAGTTTTTCGCCAGCCCTCTTATTATACTATAATTAGTGACAGCTATGTCCGCCGCAGTTGTGCGTGCCGCAGCCGTGATCTCCGCAATTATGGCCCCCATCGCTGTGCTCATGGTCGCGGTGGTCACACTTGACGTTAGGGTTATAGCCGAGATTGTGCGCAAGAAACGCCTTTACTGCTGCGTCGCAAGCTCCGCTGACACCTCCATATAGCTTGACACCCGCATCGGCAAGTGCCATCTGCGCACCGCCTCCGATGCCACCGCAGATAAGAACGTCTGCTCCGATTGTTTTTAACAGACCGGCTAAGGCACCGTGCCCCTGTCCGTTGGTATCAATTACTTCAGAGGATATGATTGTATTATCCTCAATTTCATAGACCTTGAACTGCTCAGTATGTCCGAAGTGCTGAAAGATTTGTTCGTTTTCGTAAGTAACTGCAATTTTCATATTGTTGTTTCTCCAAATCAAATATTACATTTCCCAGCTTCCCAGCCAATTTGAGAATTCCATATAGATCTTCTGCATTTCGGCCACAAGCTCTTCCCCTTTGTTCAGCGTGAATATCCAATCCTCTTTGCCAAACTTTTCAACGTATTTGTATTCGGAAGTGTAGTTTTTGTCTTCAAGCTCACCGAATGCCTTGTTTGCAAGTGCTTCCGCTTTACGCACGTTGGCAACGAGATCCGCAAATGCAGTTTTATCTACTGCCTCAATTTCGGCTACGATAGAGTCAAAGTACCCCTCCTTATAGCCGTAATTAAACTGCGCACCGTCTATGGTGATTAAGCGTTCTGCATCGCTTGCATACAGATAATAACCCGGAACGGTTTCGCCGTTTTCATTCGTATAGCTATTGACGAAATAAGTATTCCAAGCACACAGGAAGTTGACGTAATCATACATTTTGTAGATATCATTCACTACGTCTGTATTGGCGATCTTCTGCCAAAGTGCCATATCCTCGGAAAGATCCTCTGCTTTAATTATGGTATAGGTCGCGTCTACAATCTTGCAGCAGAATTCATATCCGTACATATCGGTAAAAGGCTTATCTTCACTCTCGGATACTTCAAGAGTTCCCACTACTTCAATTGCCTGAGTTGTATAAGAGA
>JAZSIK010000015.1:0-22259 GCA_045533775.1 Eubacteriales bacterium | reverse complement strand
AGTAGCAGAAGCGAAGATAGTCGCGCGTGATACGACTATGCTTGCGAGCCGTCGGAGAACCCGGGTGAGAGTTCAATCCGCAACTGCCAATAAAAAAGAAAGCCGAAGTAAAAACTTCGGCTTTTTGGCAGGGGCGGAAGGACTCGAACCCACGACCCATGGTTTTGGAGACCAGTCCCCTACCAACTGAGCTACACTCCTATGCACCCGTATATTATACTAAACTTTCGCCTGTTTGTCAAGTGCTTTTTTTGAAAAAATTGCTTTTTGGGCGAAAAACATCATTTTTAGCTAATTGACGGCGCAAGGATGCTGACAAAAATAAAAAATATATGTAAGTTTTACTCAAATGCGTTCAAAATACTTGAAAAAACCATGTGAAAATGATATAATATTTTCAATAATGTAAAGGTGAAAAACTTTTTTCCTTTCGTTAAAGAAATTATACTAAAAGGAGTAGTGACTATGGGACTTATCAAAGCAGGCGTTGGCGCACTTGGTGGCGTCTTGGCAGATCAGTGGAAGGAGTTCTTCTACTGCGAGGCATTGGATATGGACACTCTTGTCGTCAAGGGACAGAAGAGAACGTCAAGACGTAGTTCCAACACTAAGGCAAGCGACAACATTATTTCTAACGGATCGGGCATCGCCGTTGCAGACGGACAGTGTATGATGATCGTAGAGCAGGGCAAGATCGTTGAGGTCTGTGCTGAGCCCGGTGAATATACCTATGACAGCTCTACTGAGCCCTCTATCTTTGCGGGTAAGTTTGGCAAGAGCCTTCTTGATACATTCAAGGCTATCGGCAAGCGTTTTACCTACGGAGGAGATACAGGTAAGGATCAGAGAGTTTATTACTTTAATACCAAGGAGATTATGGGCAACAAGTTTGGTACACCCAGCCCCATAATATTTGAGGTTATCAACAAGCGACTTAATATGAGCCGTACGGTTAATGTGCGCTGCAACGGCGTTTATTCCTATGTTATCAGCAACCCCTTGCTCTTCTACACCAAGGTGTGCGGAAATGTTGAATACGCATTTACCAGAGATCAGATAGACGAGCAGATGAGAGCGGAGTTTGTTTCGGCTCTCCAGCCTGCCTTCGGCGCGCTTGCAGAGCTTGAGCTTCGTCCCGCGCAGATTCCTGCTAAGGCAAATGAGCTTAAGAAGGCTATGAACGATGCGCTCGCGGCAGAGTGGGTAGAGTCCCGCGGCATCAGTATTGAGAAGATCGCTCTTAACCCCATCACCCTCAATCCCGAGGATATGCAGAAGATTCAGCAGATGGAGGATGCGGCAACCCTCGGCTCCAACGCGTTTATGATGGCGGGCCGTATGACAGACTCCACCGCAACCGCTATGGAGAAGGCAGCGAGCAACGAGGCCGGTGCTATGAACGGCTTTATCGGTATGGGTATGGCAGGCGGAGCTATGGGTGGCGGATTCGGTGCTGCACAGAGCTTCTATAATGCAGGCATGCAGCAGGCACAGTCTCAGCCCGCAGACGGTTGGAAGTGTAGCTGCGGTGCAACCGCAACGGGTAAGTTCTGTCCTGAGTGCGGAGCTAAAAAGCCCGAGGCTAACGGCTGGAAGTGCAGCTGTGGCGCAACTGCAACAGGCAAGTTCTGTCCCGAGTGCGGCAGTCCCAAGCCTGCAGACGGATGGAAGTGCAGCTGCGGCAATGTAAATAAGGGAAGATTCTGTGAGAACTGCGGTGCTAAGAAGCCCGCGGGCGTTCCTCAGTACAAGTGCGACAAGTGCGGCTGGCAGCCCGAGGATCCCTCCAAGGCGCCCAGATTCTGCCCCGAGTGCGGCGATCCCTTTGATAACGGCGATTTAGTATAAAAGACTGTATTAAATAGAAAGGAGGGCTTGCTTTGTCAGAAGTACATCAGTATAAATGCCCCTGCTGTGACGGTGCCATAGAGTTTGACAGCAATTCACAGAACATGAGATGTCCTTACTGCGGCTCTGAGTTTGATGCACAGACGCTGAAGGATTATGACGAGGTGCTGAAACAGGAACCCACCGGTGAAATGGAATGGGATACCTCCGCGGGTACAGAGTGGCGAGAAGGCGAGGCCGACGGTCTGCGTATCTACACCTGCAATTCATGTGGCGGAGAGATAGTTGCCGATGAGACCACAGGCGCTACATCTTGTCCCTTCTGCGGCAATCCGGTTGTTATGATGGGACAGTTTTCGGGCTCGCTGAGACCCGACCTGGTTATCCCGTTTAAGTTTGATAAAAAGGCAGCGGTTGAGGCGCTCAAAAATCACTATAAAGGGAAGGTCCTTTTACCTAAGGTGTTCAAGGACGAAAATCGCATTCAGGAGATCAAGGGAGTATATGTACCCTTCTGGCTCTTCGGTGCGGATGCAGACGGATATGTCAGATACAGAGCCACTAAGCTTCGCTTCTGGAGCGATAGCAATTACAACTACACAGAGACACGCCATTACACCGTAATCAGATCGGGCGGCATCGGATTTGACAATGTTCCCGTTGACGGCTCTACAAAGATGGACGATATTCTTATGGAGTCAATAGAGCCCTTTGATATTTCGGGTGCGGTTGATTTTCAGACCGCATATCTGTCGGGCTATCTTGCAGATAAGTACGATGTGGACTCCGATACCAGCGTTGCCCGTGCAAACGACCGTATAAAGGAAAGCACAGAGCAGGCATTCGCCTCTACGGTTATCGGTTACAACTCCGTGACTCCCGTAAACACGAACATTCACCTTAATAACGGCACGGCAAAGTATGCTCTCTATCCCGTTTGGCTTCTCAATACCAAATGGAACGGCAAGAACTATACCTTCGCTATGAACGGACAGACGGGCAAGATAGTGGGTGATCTGCCTATGGATAAAAAGGCGTTCTGGACATGGCTGCTTGGCATTGCGGGGATTGCTGCCGCGGTTGTTCTCGGCATCAGCTACCTTATGTGGCTGTTGTAAGGAGGTGCTGCTATGACTAAGAAAATATTGACTCTTATAATCGCGCTTGCTCTTATCGTCGGTATGACTGTTTCTGTCAGTGCCGCAGAGCAGGGCAGTGAGACCTTCGTTTACGACGGTGCAAATCTTCTTACCTCGGGTGAGGAAAGTGAGCTTGATGCTCAGCTGGAAAAGCTCAGTCATCAGAATAATGTACATATGGTCGTGTGTACGGTTAATAATACCGATGGCATGAGCATCAATTACTACATCAATAGCTTTTATGATACTATGGAGCTTGGATACGGTGAGAGCCACGACGGAATACTTCTCCTCGTGTCTATGAGCTCCCGCGAGTACAGAATACTCAGCAATGGCGCCGCCGCGGATGTTATCACGATGGATGCTATTGATGAGATATCCGATGAGATCGTCAGTTATCTTTCGGACGGGGAATATGCCGAGGCGTTCAGCGCCTTCGCTGACAAGTGTGACAGCTACTATAACTTCCACATACTTGATTATCTCCCCGTGGCGGTGATTATCGGAGCGGTGATAGGACTTATCGTTGCTCTGGTGCTTAAGGGACAGCTCAAGTCTGTGAAAAAACGCTATACCGCCCACGAGTATATTAGAGCGGGCAGTATGAATATTAACAGAACCGGCGACATATTCCTTTATCGCACGGTTAGCAGAACACCAAGACCTAAGAGCAGCAGCTCCTCCGGCTCGGGCGGTGGCGGTGGCTCACGCAATGTAGGCGGCGGCAGATTCTGACCGAATAAAAGCAAAACATAATAACGGCAAAAAGCGAGATGACTTTGTTCATCTCGCTTTGGTTTTTTGTAAATAATGTAAAGTTTAATTGTCATATCACGGCAAAATCTCTAATATGCCGAACTTTTATAGTAAAATCTGTATGTCGGTTACATCGTCAATTGATATACTTTCTCCGCCCGAAATTATAATCTGACGCGTGTACTCATCCACCTTTTCTATACGTCCGCAGGTGGTGATATATGCGCCTCCCTCTTTCTTTTTATCGGGGTGAAAATGAGTTATTGACACCCTCGGGTCATCCTCGGCGGATAAGATGTCCGTCAGGGTGGCGTTTATCCGTTTTTTTTCATACTCGTCAAGCTCGGTTTTGATATCCGTCAGCCTGGCGGTCTCCACTACCGCATCCTCATAGCCCGATAGAGCGGCATAGGGGGCAAATTGTGCCGCCCTGTCAGACCGTTGCATCGGCTCGCGCTTTGGTGATGTGTGATGGGGCAGATTGATTATTTTTTCGTATCGTTCGTTCATTTTTCTTCCTTTGATTTACGCCTTGTGACCTCCGATCTGCATATTTCTCTGGGTGGCGGTGGCTCCCTCCTCAAGACTCGTGCCTCGGATGATAGAGTTGCCTCCGTACTTCTTTTTGATCTTCAGCATAGCGTTTTGTCTCTGCTTTTCCTTGGCGTAGCTTTCCTCGGCTGCCTGCTTTTCCCGTTCTGCCTTGGCGTAATCGGTGAACATATCCATCTGCACCGCCTCGTTGACATTTCTCCTGTTCTCCGCGTCAAGATTATTCACCGAAATGTTCAGTCTGCGTATCAGCAGCTCCGGGTCAACTATTTTGTTGTATAGACTGACAATCCCGTCTGTTATCTCCTCTGTGGAGGAGGTGTAACGCCGAAAGTTTGTCGTGCCGTGGGCGTGCTTTGGCACCTCTCTGCCATAAAAATCCCGCGTTATCTCCCCGAGGTAAATAAAGCCGGGTCTTGTGAGACTCTCGGTGTCATATCCGACCGTCAGTACCGCCTGGTTCGTGGCAATACCCTTGTCCACCATATCCAGCACAAGCGCGTCGCACATCTCCCTGAGCACTATCCTCGCCATATCATAGGTATATGGCATATGGAGAACCTGTCCGGAGGACAGACTGTGTGATTGTGGCTTGTATTTTTTTATATCAGAGATCTGACAGCACTCCCATCCCCAGGCGTGGTCTATCAGCAGCTCTGCGTTTATGCCGAACAGCTTGTAGAGCATATCCTCGTTTTCCATAGATGCAAGTGCTACATCTCCCATAGTGTATATGCCGTTTGCCTCCAGCTTTTTTGAGTATCCCCGTCCCACACGCCAGAAATCAGTAAGAGGCCTGTGGTCCCACAGTATCTGTCGGTATTTCATTTCGTCAAGCTCTGCTATACGGGCTCCGTGGGCATCCGGCTTCATTTTTTTTGCCACTATATCCATAGCAACCTTGGCAAGATACATATTAGTTCCTATTCCCACCGTGGCGGTGATTCCCGTAGTACTCAACACGTCCCGCAGAACCTCCTCGGCAAGTGCCCTTGCCGTTTTTCCGTAGGTCTTCAGATAGGGAGTTGCATCTATAAAAACCTCGTCAATAGAGTAGACGTGTATATCGTCGGGGGAAAAATACTTCAGATAAACCTGATATATCCTTGTGCTGTATTCCATATAGAGCGCCATTCTCGGCGGAGCGACAATATAATCCACCTCAAGACTCAGATCTCCCACAAGCAGTCTGTTGTCATAGGTTTTACCTATGAGAGTTCTGTTAGGTGCCGCCCACCTGCGCAGACGGTTGACCTCCTTTATCCTGGATATGACCTCAAACAGCCTTGGTCTGCCGGGCACACCGTAGCTCTTAAGGCTTGGAGAAACGGCGAGGCAGATCGTCTTTTCCGTTCTCTCACCGTCAGCCACCACCAGATTGGTGGTCAGGGGATCAAGCTTCCGTTCAATGCACTCAACAGAGGCGTAAAAGGACTTCAGATCTATGGCGATATACTGTTCCATTTTTACACCTCCAAAATATTAGCGAACAAGAGTTCGTGATTAGATTATAGCACCGATTGGGAGAAAAGTCAATAGGTAAATTGCGGAAAAAGATGGAAAAAAGACAATTGTCTTAAAGTTAACAAAAAAATAATATTAATATATTTTCGCAAAATAAAAAAATATTGACAATAAAGATGAAAATGTGCTATAATTGTAATATTGTATTCTGGAAAGGACTAACCATGAGTGAAAACTTCTTAAAATTCAAGAAAAGGCTTGGCTTTATACGGCTTATCCTCTCGCTGACCGTAGGTGCTTCCGTCGGTCTTTGCGGCGCGGGTATATGGCTTATTCTGACCAAGCTCATAGTTATAGATTCAGATCCGCTATATTCAATTTTTATAGGACTCGGACTTGCTCTCGCCGTCGGTGCTGTCATCTTCCTTGCGAGCAGAAAATCAGACAAGGCGCTTGCTGAGGAGCTGGATCGCAGCTTTGATCTTAAGGCGAGGGTGCAGACCATGATTGCCTATAAGGATGATGATGGTGATCTGATTGACCTGCAGAGAGAGGATGCCGATCGCAGTCTTGGAGATGTACCTGTAAGGGCGTATAGGCTTCAGCGACCTTGGATTTATATTACCGCTCTTGCACTTGCTCTTGCGGTGCTGGTATGCGGTATATTTGTAAAGGATATGCGCTATTATGTGCCCCCCGAGGAGATAGAGGCATTTGAGCTCTCGGATATGCAGAGGGCAGGGCTCACCGAGCTTATCAGATATGTTGACAGCTCTGCTATGGAGGAGGAGTTCCGCACTCCGATAGCAGATGAGCTGAGAAGATTGCTTACCTCGCTTGAGGATGTGACCACTGTACCCGATATGCGCGCAGAGCTGGCTCTCAGTATGGCTCTTATCTGTGAAATTACATATGAGTCATCCACCGCAGCAGAGACTCTCAATGCCCTTTGGGACAGCGATAATGTTTATTTGAGGCATCTCGCAGTTGCGCTGGATACCAGCTCCTGGTCGGCTCCCGATTGGGGTGATTTTGCCGAGAGACTTACCGAGTATTCGGGGGTTCTGATGGGAGATGAAAGGACAAATGAGTCCTCGCCCGTCGGTTTGGAGGCGCTTAAGATTGCGCTCAGCAGTATGACGACCGGCTTTGATTTTGTTATCGGTATGTCTGATCTTGATCCAAATGACGAGATATATGCCGCAATTCACAAGCTCTTCAATGCCAACCCCGGAGGACTTAAGCAGCTGCTTGTTGCCATAGATTATTACGATGATACAACGGCACGCGAGGCGCTGAATCAAAGCCTTACGCTCAACAGTCAGTCGCTGTATGACGCTATATCACTCAACAGGGTAAATGCGGTTACGGGCGAGTTCGTTATGACCAGACTGTCGGGTCTGTTCTTAGTGCCCGTGCCCGAGTTTGAGCGCCCGGAGTTTGTAAAGACCGGCGAGCTTCCCGACGGTGGCTATGGCAGCGGCAGCGATAAGGAAAATACAAACGGTGGAGACGGCGGCGGTGTCGGCTCGGGTGCCACATACGGCAGTGACGACATAGTGCTTGATCCGCTGACAGGCGAGCCTATCGCCTATGGCGAGCTGATTGACAGATACAACGCAATAATGAATGAGAGGCTGGAGGGCAACACCTACACGGAGGAGCAGAAGGCCGCAATTAGAAAATATTTTGACCTGCTTTATATGGGCATCAAGAAAGAGGAAGGTAAATAAAATGTCAGAAATGATCAAAGAAATAAATACCGAGAAGGTTAAGGCCTTCAGCGAGAAGATCGCAAAAATAAAAGAGGAGATCGCGCGCGACGTGGTTGGCCAGGCCGAGATTATTGACGGTGTTATAATGGCTATCGTTGCGGGAGGAAATGTGCTTCTTGAGGGTGTGCCCGGAGTTGGTAAGACCCGTATTGTTCGTTCGCTTGGCAGAGTTCTCTCCTTGCCCTTCTCCCGTATCCAGTTTACTCCCGACCTTATGCCCTCGGATGTTACGGGCGCAAACATCGTTGAGAAGGATGAAAACGGCAGATTGCATACCAAGTTCCGTCGCGGTCCCATCTTTGCCAACCTTGTTCTTGCCGATGAGATAAACCGTGCTACACCCAAGACCCAGTCTGCAATGCTGGAGGTAATGCAGGAGCATAAGGTTACCGTAGGTAACGATACATATAAGCTTGACGAGCCCTTCTTCGTTCTCGCTACCGAGAACCCCATTGAGCAGGACGGTACATATCCTCTGCCCGAGGCGCAGATGGACAGATTTATGTTCAAGCTGATAGTGGACTATCCCTCTGCCGACGAGCTTGTAAATATCGTAAAGATGACTCAGAAGACTATGGACGAAACCGCAGAGGCGGTAGTCGGTGGTGCTGATATTCTTGAGATGAGAGAGCTGGCGGCTCAGGTTCCTATCTGCGACGAGGTTCTTTATTATGCTGTAAATATGGTTTCGGGTACACATCCCGAGTCTGAGGGCTCCTCTCCCTCCGCAAAGAAATATCTGAAGTACGGCGCATCTCCCAGAGCAGCACAGGCGCTTGTCACCTGTGCAAAGGTGCGCGCGCTTATGGACGGCAGATACAATGTATCCTATGAGGACATTGACGCTCTTGCATATCCCGTTCTCAGACACAGAATAAAGATCAACTATACTGCTATCAATGACAAGCTCAGAGTTGACGATGTTATTGCATTGATCGTTAAGGAGACCAAAAGATAAATAAATGAAAACTGTGGTAATCAACGAGTCCTTCCTCAGCCAGCTTGAACAGCTGGGGACGGTGCTCAAAAACAATGTGGCCGGAATGTTTGGCGGCAACCGCCGTACCAAGAACCTCGGCTCATCCTGTGAGTTTGCAGATTACCGAGATTATATGCCGGGCGACGATGTCACCAAGATAGATTGGAATGCCTATGCCAGATTTGATAAGCTCTATGAGAAGCTTTATTTTGATGAAAGGCAGATGCACACCAGGATATACATTGATGCCAGCCGCTCTATGGCTCACGGCAGTGACGAGAAGGCGATATTTGCCATAAAGCTCGCCGCCGCCTTTGCCTATCTCTCGGTCTGCGAGATGGATAAGGTGTCTATATACGCTATCCGAGGTAACGCCCTTGAGGAGATCGTGGTGGGTATGGTTGGCAAGGACTCCTATCTCAACTGCATAAACAGGCTTAATGAGCTTGAGTTTGATTCTGACTCCAGGATCGGAGAGGCTATTGCTCCCGCCTCCGTAGGCAGAGGAGACGGCTATTCTATAATAATTTCGGATTTCCTTACAGACGAAAACTATGAGGCGGCTATTGACCGTTTCGCAGAGCAGAGAAGGGATATTCTCTGCGTTCAGGTGCTCGCCCGCGAGGAGCTTAATCCTCAGCTGCGCGGCAAGATGCATCTCTTTGACTCGGAGGACCAGTCCAAGTTCTTCCGCAAGAAGATAGATCAGGATGTGGTGCGCGCTTACAAAGACGCTCTTAAATATGTGACCGACAGGATCAGGCTTTGCTGTGAGAGCCGTGGCGGTCAGTATATCCTCGCGCCTGCGTATATGGATCTTGCCGAGCTGTTCTTTGACAAGTTTGCAGATATGGGGGTAGTGAAATGAGCTTTTTATATCCCCTCGGCCTGATCGGCCTTATAGGCGTTCCTCTGCTTATCCTTATCTACATACTGAGGAGTAAGTATAACGAGCAGACGGTTGCCTCAACATATCTGTGGACTCTGAGTGAACGCTTTTTCAAGAGGAGAAATCCTCTCAGCGGTCTTACCGGCATCATCAGCCTTATTTTACAGATTTTGACCGTTGTTATAATTTCTCTTGCCATTGCTCGCCCCGTATTCGTTGTGCCCGATTCTGCCAGCGAATATTGCTTTATTCTTGACGGCTCCGGCAGTATGAATACCGACTCGGACGGAAAGAGCAATTTTGAGCGCGGCAAGGAATATATAGAAAAAGCCATAGATTCTGCCAGACTTGGCAGCAGCTATACCCTTATCTCTGTAAACGGCGATACCTCTGTCGTTTATGAGCGCATACAGGATAAGGCGGTAGCAAAGGATCTGCTCTCGGACATTGAATGCTCTGACGGTGACATAAAGCTTGATGAGGCGCTCTCTAAGGCGCAGAAATACTTTGACGAGAACACATCTACTCTTGTCTACCTTGTGACCGACAGAAACTATGAGAGTCATAAAAATGTTGAAATTGTAAATGTAAGTTCACAAAATGTAACAAATTACGGTATAACCGATGCATGGGGTAATCTTACCGACGGCACTCTTTATACCGGCGGCGTTGTGACCTCCTATACCTCGGATGCTACTCTTGAGATAGAGCTTTACATCAATGGCAGCGATAGAGCGGCCAAGAAAACTACCGTCAGCCTTAAGGCGGGCGAGAGTGCAGATGTGGAGCTGAGTGCAAGTGTGACGAGCTATGATTCCTTCCGCCTTGTGATAACCAATTCCGACGATCTTGCAGCGGACAATGAGGTAATAAGCTATAATACAAGCAGCGAGGAGTCTTACAGTATTCTTATAGTGAGCAAGACGCCCTTCTTCCTTGAGGCGGCATTTGACGCCCTGACAGATTCTGCGGTTGATACTCTTGACCCCGAGGAGTATAAGGGACAGAGCGGATACGGTCTTTATGTATTCCACTCCTTCACGCCAGACGAGCTGCCCGACGCGGCGGTATGGCTTATCAACTCTACTGAGAGCGTGGATAAGTCCGGCTTCGGTATCAGAGGTGTTATGGAGACGGATGAGCCGGGCGAGCTTATAAAGTCCGCGTCCACCTCCACCCAGGCAAAGAAGCTGCTGGCGGGAGTTGAGGGCAGAGATATTTATATCTCTGAATATGTGAAATACAGCGGTATGTACACTCAGTTTACGACCCTGTTCTCCTATGATTCCAATCCTATGCTCTTTGCGGGCGTAAATGCTCTCGGCAACAGAGAGGTGGTATTCGCCTTTGATCTTCACAAGTCGGATATTACTCTTTCCACCGATTTTGCTCCCCTGATTTCAAACCTTCTTGAGTATTCCTGTCCCGCCCTTATAGATCACTCTGATTATATCTGCGGCGAGGATGTGAATATAAATATTACCGCAAATATTGACAGCGTAAAGGTCACTTCTCCGAACGGAGCGGAGAATTATATTGATACATCTACCGACATCGGTGTGCTTTCTCTTGATAAGGTCGGCACATACACTCTGGTGTTTACCGTAGCGGGAGAGCAAAAGACCTATAAGATCTATTCTGCAGCTCCAACCTCCGAGAGCGATCCCGGTGAGAGTATGGCAGAGTTCTCTCTTGCAGGAGAGATGACGTATGAGAAGACCGACGGTCAGTATGACCCCCTGGTTGTGCTCTTCATTATGCTGGCAATAGTATTTATGGCAGATTGGATGGTGTACTGTTATGAGAAATATCAGCTTCGCTAATCCGTATTGGCTGCTGCTGGCAATTCCGCTGGTAATAGCCCTGCTTGTTCCTTACTTTATCTCCGTAAGCAAGGACAATCGCAATAAGGGATGGATCGCATCCCTCGTTATTCATCTGATCATTATTGCCTCTGTTGCCTTAGCGGCGGCAGAGCCCCTTCACACTACGGTTATGACGAGAACAAAGGTATATGTCGTAGCAGATGTATCCTATTCCTCAAACCGTAATCTTGATGAGATTGATGAGCATATTCAGAATATCAATGACAGTCTGCCGTCTAACTCAAGGCTGGGTATCGTAGCCTTTGGTAAGAATGCAGAGATACTCACCTCCTCGGGAACCGAGATAAAGAGTGTCAGAGAGGCTACGGTGGATGACAGCAGCACCGATATCGCGGCTGCTCTTGATTTTACTGCCACTCTGTTCAGTGAGGGAGAGATCAAGCGTATAATCCTTATCACCGACGGCTTTGCCACTACGGCAGAGGGCAGCACTGCGGCGGCGGTACAGCGACTCGTAGCCAAGGATATACAGCTGGATGCCATCTATCTTGACAACAATCTCCGAGAGGGAGAGAGCGAGGTGCAGCTCTCCGATGTAGAGTATACCTCCGCCACCTATCTCAACCACGACAGCACTCTTAATATGCTTGTTGAGTCCAGCGTTAAGAATGATGTTATCCTTAACCTGTATGTAAAGCGCGACGGTGAGTATGTAAATATTGATACCACCACACTTAAGGCAGAGGCGGGCATGAACATTGCCAGCTTCGCTCTGCCAACCGATACATCGGGTGTCTTTGATTATAAGGTGGAGCTGACGGCTACGCCCGACGCCTCTCCTTACAATAACTCGTATATGTTCACTCAGACCGTCGCGGGGCAGAGAAGCGTTCTGCTCATTACCGAGAAGCACTCTGATATTACAGAGATAACCGAGCTGCTTGGCGACACCGCGGTGGTTGACGGCCGCGTTATTAATGCTGCCAACGGCAGAGTTCCTTATACCATAGAGGATCTTGTGAAGTATGATGAGATAATACTCTCAAATGTGGATATACGAAAGATAGACAATATCTACGCCTTTATAGATTCGGTTGATCTCGCCGTATCTCAGTATGGCAAGAGCCTTATTACTATGGGTGATCTGTCTATGCAGAACAGAGACGATGATGTCTTTGCACGACTTGAGGAGCTTTTGCCTGTAAACTTCGGCAACGCCAATAAGGACGAAAAGCTTTATACCATCATCATTGACATCTCCCGCAGTATGTATTACGCAAGACCTGCCCAGCTGCTTGTTGCCAAGGAGGCGGCTATGAAGCTGGTTTCTCTCCTTGAGGATGATGACAGAGTTGCCTTTGTCACCCTGGCCGGAGAGGCGAGAATTGAGTTGACACCTACTAAGGTAGGTGAGTGCAGGGAAGAGCTATATCATATGATCCAGAACGTGCAGCCTACACAGGGTACGTTTATCGGCGCAGCGCTTGATATGGCGTACAGGTATATGAAGGATCTTGACTACGGCGAAAAGCAGGTAATGCTTATCAGTGACGGCAAGACCTTTACCCACGAGCCCGAGGATGCTATGGAGGTTGCCGAGCGGATGAGAAGCGCGGACATCACCCTCTCTACCGTCAGCGTGCTGAACCATAGTCCTCAGTTCCCGAATGAGCATACGACGGGCTGCACCTTCCTTAAAAATCTTGCCACCGCCGGCGGCGGAGATTACTATGATTTTCTTGATGAGACCAAGCTGACAGAACTTATCTTTGCCGATATAGCCGACAGCCTTACCGAGTCGGTCGTTGAGAAGCAGAGTGGGGTTAACATTGAGCTTTACCGCGACGATACGGTAGATGGTATACTTTCTCTCCCCGATATATACGGGTATGTGAACAGCAAGCCGAAGCTTGATGCCAAGATGGTTTTGTCTGTGGATTACCGTAAAAATGACCGCGAGACGGTTGCGGTTCCTCTCTATTCCTACCGCGATCACGGAAACGGCAGAGTGGCGACCTTTACCTCCAGCATAAGCGGCAATTGGCTTCGCGGCTGGAGCAGTACTGCAAAGGAGCAGCTGTTCCGCAATATTCTGGTTACCAATACCCCCACGGAGCACGTAAATTATCCCTTTACCATTACCGTGAATTATGAAGGAGAAGTATCTGATATTGAGATCATTCCCTCGTCTGTCAACCCGAGGGCAAAGGCAAGTATAAGGCTTACCTCTCCCGACGGCAGCGTGAGCGAGCAGTCTATGATCTTTGATCTGAACAGATACTATGCAACGCTCAAGACCGAGGATCTTGGAAAATATCATATTGAGGTAACCTATACCTACGGCAATCATTCCTTTACATCGGACACCTACTTTACGGTTTCTTACAGCGAGGAGTACGATGCGTTCACCGCCTATGATATAGTGAATATCTACGATTTTATGCGCGGTGTGGGACAGATATCCGATGACGGAAATATTAACCTTGAAAATGACAGGAGCGAGATTGATACCTATGAGGTAAGCTTCAGTATTCCTCTGCTTATTCTTGCCGCTATACTGTTCGTAGTGGATGTAGTGGTGAGAAAGTTTAAGCTTAAGGATATCAAGGGACTTTTCACTAAAACCAAGAAAGGAGCAACAAAGTAATGAATAAAAGAATTGTTTGTTTACTTCTGACACTCGCTATGCTCCTTTCTCTTATTTCCTGCGGTGAGTTTAAGCCAGCCACAGGCGGAGGCGGTAATACGGGTGGTTCGGGAGATAGATTTCCTTCCGGATCCGATGCTCCCCCTGATATGGATAACGATCCGACCAACGACTTCTCGGTCCAGCTCAGATTGAACGAGCAGCCCTTCCGCCCCACAACCAGCCTTAATGTCTATTGGAGCGACGGCTACAATGTGCATATTGCTCCGGTTGATGAGACCGGCTATGCTGTGATTGACGGACTTGACGGTGACTATACCGTGACTCTTTCCAGCGTTCCTCAGGGCTACGCTTATGACTCCAATTCATATACCGCCACCAATGAAAACCGCAATGTCATTATTGATCTTTATGACCTTAATCCCCTTCGTGGCGCGGGTGCGGGACTCTACGAATGCTATCAGATCAACAGCACGGGCGTTTATACCGTCACCGTTAAAAGCGAGAGTGATCTCAGCTTTATTGAGTTTGCTCCTCAGACCAACGGTGTCTATACGGTAGAGAGCTGGGTGAGCGCGGTTGAGGATGAGGTAAGCCCTATTTGTATCGCATATCTGGGTTCATCTCAGTATAAGTACGGCGAATACAGAGTTACCGATGTGGGTATTTGCGGCAGCTATACAAGAAACTTTATTCATTCTGTGAATATTGCAGATGAAAACATCAGTTCTGCGGGCTCTCAGACCTTTACCTTTGCGGTGGGTGCGGAGACAAAGAGCGGTGTATATCCCGTAAATCTTACGTTTGCCATCAAGCGCAACGGTGGCTTTGACCTTAATAAGATAGACAGGGTGACTATGATCCCCACTCACGATTGGTCTGCCTTTGATTTTGATAACTTCAACAGTCTGGCGGGCGGAAATATCGTAGGCGCGGAGACCCTTTATCCCGGCACAACCGATACAATGGTATTTGACGAGGATAATTACAGGCTCTGGAGCGTATCCGAGGGCGGCGACGGTGTGTATCATGTTTATGATCCCGATAAGTACCCCGAGACAAACGGCTACGGCCCCGTTCTCGTTGCTTATATCACCGAGGCCTGTCGCTTTATTGACAGATCCTTTACTACAATAGAGGATGCAGGTAACAGCGCCCTTGTTGTTGATAACGGTACAAAAAATTACAGGCTGTTTATAAAGGGCTTTGAGGCTATGGCGTCATCGGGATATTTCTGCGTGACGACCTGTCTTTGTCATATTGACGGCAGCCCGCTTGCTTGTCTTAGCGGCTGTCCCGACTGCGACCGAGACTGTACCAATATCTCCGCGGCAGAGATGTCGGTTAAGGGATATGCCGATTATGTTAATGCAGACGGCGTTGCGCCCGTAACCCCTGAGCTTAAGGAGTTTTTACAGCAATTTTCCGTAGCGCGCGGCTATTTTGCCGACGGAGAGGGATGGGCTGAAACCAATCCTCAGTATCCCGTGGATGCCTACGAGGATTCTCAGTGGCTCTTCGCGTGCGGATATTATAATTAAGGTAAAAGAGACGGCACACTGCCGTCTCTTTTTTGACACTTCGCACTATATCTTGTATATGATAAAAGACTCAAGCACAGTATTTTGTTAATAGAACCAAAGGCTTTTGTTGATGTTGCATAAAAAACACCGACTTTTTTCTACATATTGTTAAAGCGGCTTTTGTGATTATATATTGCTTTTCTTGTAGATAAATGCTATAATGATTGTATCTTTATTAAATATTTTAAGGAGAAAGAAAAATGGCAAGAATAATAGCTATAATTCTTTGTATTACCCTTATTGTCGGTGCCGGCGCAGTAATCGTTGGCGAGACATTTTTGGGTTGGGATCTCTTCGGAGAGAATGAGCAACCCGGTGGCGAAACTCCCGGCGGTGGCGAAACTCCCAGCGGTGGTGAAACTCCCGGCGGTGGTGAGACTCCCGGCGGTGGTGAGACTCCCCACACCCATCAGTATAGCTCCGAGATAGAGAAGCAGGCATCCTGCTCTGAGGAGGGTGTGAAGAGATTCACTTGTACCTGTGGAGACGACTATACCGAGGCTATTCCAAAGACCGCTCACACAGTTGTATTTGACGAGGCTGTGCTTCCCACCTGTACTGAGGAGGGTAAGACCGAGGGTCAGCACTGTGATGTATGTAAGGAGGTCCTTGTAGCGCAGGAAACCGTCAAGGCTAACGGACATACTCCCGCTACTGCGGCGGTTGTTGAGAAAGAGAAGGAGTCTACCTGCTCCGAGCAGGGCTCTTACGACGAGGTTATTTACTGCTCCGTTTGTAAGACCCACGAGATAAGCAGAGAGACTAAGTATACAGAAAAGAAGGCGCACAGCTACGATGACTCCAACGGCTACGCTACCGAGTGCTCGGTATGTCATGAGCCCCGTCCCGCTTGCCAGCACCCCGAGACCGAGGTTATCACAGGCAAGCCCGCGACCTGTACTCAGACAGGCCTTACCGACGGTGAGAGATGTAAGGTCTGCGGTGCGATCACGGTAAGTCAGGAAACCATTCCTACCGAGAAGCATAATTACTCCGACAGCTGGTCCAAGAACGAGACTCAGCATTGGCACGAGTGTGAGTGTAGTGATAAGGCTGATCTTGCCGACCACGTTTACGACGAGGAAACCGAGAGAGTTCCTGCCACCTGCACAGAAGAGGGCTATTATACCGAGGCTTGTGATTGCGGTGCTACCAAGACCACAAAGCTTGAAAAGATCTCTCATAAGTACGATCAGCAGAATACCGACGCCAAGTATCTTGATACTGCGGCTACCTGCGATAAGAAGGCAACCTATTATTACTCCTGCTCTTGCGGCGAGATAGGAACTACCACCTTTGAGCACGGTGATCTTGCCGCTCACAGCTTCACCGTAGAGGATGTAAACAAGAACGGTGCGCTTAAGAGTGAGGCAGATTGCTTCGCTGCAGCAGTTTACTATAAGTCCTGTGCAGTATGTGGCACTCTCAGCGATAAGGATACCTTCACCAGCGGCAACCCCCTTGGCCACGAGTGGCTTCTCGGTGTTTGCCAGCACGGATGTAACACTCCCTTTGATACCACCGTTGTGTTTGACTTTGGTGATAACGGTGAAGAGGCGCACGTTGACGGTAAGGATGTAGGTACTTCTACCGAGTTTACCGAGGGTAATTACACTCTCTCCCTTGAGGAAGCAAGCAAGGTATTCGGCGGTGCATTTGACCTTAAGGGCAACTCCTGTCTGAAGCTTGGAACAACCAGTGTTTGTGCTACATTTAAGTTCACAGTTCCCGAAAACATAACTAAAGTTTACATTTATGCAGCTGGATACAAGGCTAAGACCTCTAAGCTTATTATTAACGGAGGAGATGCTATAACTCTTACCACCTCCTCTGACAATGGTGAATATGTTGCTATTGAGGTTGATACCTCTGTTAATAAGACAGTTACTGTTGCTACCGCTGATGGCGCTTGCCGTGCTATGATCAACAAGATTGAGTTCTTCGCAACTCACGAGCACGAGCACAATGGCGGTGAGTCCAACTGCCAGCAGCTTGCTACCTGTCAGACCTGTGGCAAGACCTATGGCGAGCTTGGTGATCACAGCACCGTTGACCACGAGGCAGTAGAGCCTACCTGTAAGTATGTCGGTTATACCGCAGGTAAGTGGTGTACCGTATGTGAGAGCTATATCTCCGGTCACGAAGAACAGGCAATCGTAGGTCATTCCTATGTTAACGGTGCGTGCAGGTGGTGTGAAACTCCCGAGCATACCTGTGATTACAGCTACAATAGCGTTGTTACCGATCCTACCTGTACGGCGCAGGGCTACACTACCCATTACTGTGAGTGCGGTGAGTCTCAGGTTGATACATATACAAGCACCGTTGCTCATAAGGATACCGACGGCGACTTCCAGTGCGATTTCACCGTAAATGCGGCAGAGTGTGGCGAGCGCGTTCTTCCTCAGGCAGACTCTACTCTTACCATTGAGCAGGCTATCGCTCTCGGCAATCTCTTTGAACACGATACCTATACAGATGATGATGTAAGATATTACATCACAGGTACTATTGACGAGGCTCCCAGCGGAAGCTTCGGCAATACCTATATTACAGACGGCAACGGCAATAGACTCAGAGTCTACGGTCTTTACAGCTCTGACGGAGAGCTGATGTATGGCGATCTTGATGTTAAGCCTATAAAGGGTGAGCAGATCACCATTTATGCAAGAGTAGGTAACTACAACGGCCCTCAGGCAAAGGATACCTGGCTTTACGCTCACGTTCGTCACCAGTGCACTCCCGCGGCTGACGCAACCTGCCTTGCTGCTTCTGTATGCAGCGCGTGTGGCGCTACTCTTGCAGAGAAGCTTGATCACGAGGATATCAACGGCGACGGCATTTGTGACAATGGCTGCGGCAAGTCTATTGGCACAACCGAGACCGAGTCCTGGGTACTTGTAACCGATCTCAACCAGCTTGCAGCAGGCAAGGAGATCGTTATAGTTGCCTTTAATGCTAATCAGGCCCTCAGCACCACCCAGAACAAAAATAACAGAGGTCAGGCTATTGTTACCAAGGATGGCAATACAGTAGAGTTCGGCAATGATGTTCAGATAATCATTCTTGAAGAGGGAACAGTTAGCGGCACTTACGCCTTCAATGTTGGCGGTCAGTATCTCTATGCTGCATCCTCAAGTAATAACTATCTGAGATCGGGTACCAAGAACGATAACGCCAGCTGGCTCATCAGCGTTGATGTGAACGGTATGGCTACTATCACAGCTCAGGGCACTAATACAATAAATCTTCTGAGATACAACTCCTCAAGCTCCATCTTCTCCTGCTATGCTAAGGGACAGAATGATGTTGCTATTTATGTAAAGACTGCAACAAGCGGCGGCAACACCCCCGTAGATCCCGACCCTGATACTCCCGTAGTTCCTGATACTCCCAAGACATTGACAAAGACAGAGTCTATTGCTATCGGCGATGTAGTTTATTTCGTTTGTGAGAGCAAATCTGTTGAGATGTCCTCCTTCAATGGCACAGACTATGCAGTAGGAACAGGATATGACACCGTTTCCGGACTTTATGCTTGGACTGTTGTGGCAGGATATACCGACGGTACATATGCATTTGTAAACTCAGAAGGCGATTACCTCTGCTGCATCGCGAATAAAAAGCTGAGAACCGACGCCAACCTGAATGCTCAGTCCTCCTGGACAGTAGAGTTTGACGGTGGCAATGCTATCATTAAGAATGCAGAAACCCCTGCTCGTAAGATTCAGTGGAACGCATCTGCACCTCGCTTTGCAGCATATGAGTCAAGCCAGACTGCAATTCAGCTTTATAAGTAATGCTAAATCAATTACAGACCGCGCTCTTCGGAGCGCGGTTTTTCTTTTATTTTTTCATTTATTGCATAAAAAACCGACTATTGTGAATAAATATTCAAAAGCGCTTAAAATATTTAACATTTTTTTAATTTTGACATAAAAAAATTATAGAAAACTCTTGAAAAAAATAACAATATGCTCTATAATATAAAATAAGAAACTATTTTTACAAATAATTTCTAGTCCCCCCAGCCGTTTCAAAACGGCAAAAAAATCAAATTATTTCTAAAATGAAATAAAAAAAGAAGGAGGATCTCTATTATGAAGAGAAACTTTAAGCTTATTGTGGCTTTGGTTGTTCTCGCAACTATGGTTCTTACTCTCGCTTCTTGCGATGTAATTAACGGCCTTGTTGACAAGATCAATCCCAAACCCCACGAGCACACTTTCAGCACAGAGTGGTCTAAGGACGAGACACACCACTGGCACGCAGCAAACTGTCAGGATTCTGAGGAATGCAAAACCCAGATAGCTGACAAGGCAGAGCACACCTACGTAGACGGCAAGTGCGTATGCGGCGCAGACGAGCCCGCTTGCGAGCATCAGTACTCCGTATCCGCTTCTAAGGAGGCAACCTGTACCGAGGCAGGCTCCAAGAGCTACACCTGTTCCGTATGCGGAGACAGCTACACTCAGGAGATTCCTGCAAACGGACACAGCCCCGAGAAGTTAAAGGCTGAGGAGCCCACTTGTACCGAGCCCGGTCTTACCGAGGGTTCTAAGTGCTCCGTATGTGACGTGATTCTTACCGCTCAGACCGAGATCAACGCAACCGGTCACTCCTACAAGGATGGCAAGTGCCACTGCGGTGAAGAGGATCCCGATTACATTCCCCCTGTAGTACATATTCTCAATGCAAGCGATCTTGCAGACAAGGCTCAGGTTGATGAGGACGGCTTCTCTCACTCCATTACAGCGGGTGATGATGATTTCTTCACACTCTTCCTTGCAAAGAAGACTAAGATTGAGTCAAATAACAAGACCTTTACAGATGGCGTATCCGCATCCAAGAGAATCAGCTGGCAGACCAAGACCGTTGTTTCCGCTGATCAGATCGTCTCTGCTATTGAGTTCACCGTTGAGAACGCAGCTACCGTAAAGGTATGGTGGGTTTCCGGCGGTAACGACAGATCTCTTGCTATCTATAAGGCAGACGGTACTATCGTTGCTAAGAGCGATGCGGGCTCTGTAAAGAACGAGCTTTATATTACCGAGCTTGCTATTCCCGAGGCAGGTACATACTATCTTGGTAATGACGGCGGCAGCAACAACTACTATCAGGTACAGGTTTCCTATACTCCCCTCCCCGAGCCCGAGATCACCGGTAGCGGAACAACCGACGATCCTTTCGTTCTTCCCGCGCTTGGCGATTACACTGCGGCATTCCCCGGTGGATACGATCTTATATTCTATTCTTACGTAGCAAACGCTAACGGTTATTTCACTCTTTCCAGCGATTGGGCTGACGGTACAGCTTGGCTCAAGGCAGGAACTGACGTTTACAATCTTAAGACCAATGATGGTAACGGTTCTGTTGAAGTATTCGTTACCTCCGGCAGCACCGTATACTTCGGCGTTGCTGACTGGGATGAGAACGCCGCCGACGTTCCCTTCACAGTATCCTTTGAGGAGGTTACTCTCGGATCTGTGGATCCCTTCGTAGGTTCCTGGAAGGGAACTGTAGAGGGTTGGTTCGGCTCCACCACCTACATCATTAACATTGATGAGGACGGTACCGGCACCGCTTCCGCTGATATGGGTTACACCGTTGTTGACTACACCGTTCCCCATGTTATCGTAATTGGAACAACCGTTATGATTGATCTCGTTGATGAATACGAGAACGTTATGACTCTCACCTTTGAATACGATGCAACCGCTAACACTCTTACCGGTGGCACCGATTACGAAACAGGCGTATTCTCTCCCTATACAGGTGAGGAAGAGGATGAGCCTAAGCCTGAGGTTAATTACGAGACCATCATCGTTTCCGGCAAAAATACTCTCTTCTTCTCTGAGGCAGAGGTAACTGCTGACAGCGCTACAAGAAAGCTCACCATTACAGAGGCAGGCGTGTATAGGTTCGCTGCAGGAGCTCTCTTCGTTCAGAGCATAACCGATGCAAATGGCAACTCCATTGAGAAGGATAGCAATTACAACTTCTATCTTGAAGCAGGCGAGTACAGCTTAACCTTCGGCATGCTTTCTATGTTCGGCATTTCTCCCGATTATGCGTACTCCCTTGAGGTTTCCATTTACGGTGAAGAAGGCGGAGAAGGCGGCGAAGGCGGCGAAGGCGGCGAAGTAGAAGAAAACCCTGAGTTCGTTGTTGATGACGTCAAGGAAGCTCTTGTTGGTTCTTATGAATTTGACGGCTATTCCGTAATGATTATTAAGCATTATGAAACTGCTCAGTACCTTGCAAATGTTTACGGTGAAGGCTATGATCTTTACTTCACCTTTACCGCAACTGCTAATGATGACGGCTCTTATTTTCTTGATCTTACCTACTATGCACGTCCTGATTTTGAGAGCGGCACCGATAAGGTTGACACTGTTCTTGCTTACGACATCGTAATAGGCGGTGAATCCGAGGAAGAGGCTGATCCTAACGAAGCACTTGTAGGATTCTATGAGTTTGACGGCTATAGCGTAGGTATTTACTACAGCGCTGATGATGGCTGCTATCTTGCAAATGTTTACGGTGAAGGCTATGATCTTTACTTCACATTTGAGGCAGTTGATATCGGCGAGGGCTCTTACGCGCTTATGCTTGACTACTTTGCACGTCCCGATTGGGAGACCGGTAAGGATGCTTATCTTGATACCGTTCTTGATTACAGCATCGTAATTACTCCCGAGGTAGAAGAGGAAGAGGCTGATCCTAACGAAGCACTTGTAGGATTCTATGAGTTTGACGGCTATAGCGTAGGTATTTACTACAGCGCTGATGATGGCTGCT